>JANMJC010000031.1:0-18935 GCA_031371185.1 Paracoccaceae bacterium
AACGCCAAAAACTCCTCGCCGCCGCAGGAATGGGACAAAATACCCCAAAACCAGCCCCCAAACCAAAACCACAACAACCCGAAGACTGGTTCGACAGCCTCGTCGATAAACTCTGAAAAGGGGGCTACTGCGGCGCCTGAACCATCAAAAGGGCCTTGCCCCGGCCGAGCGCAAGAATGTCGCCGTTGTCATCGGAAGCGTCCAGATCAGCACCGGCGGCGACCAGAACGGAGCCATCCGGGGTCAGGGCGACGCTGGTAATGGCAATCCGGGGCACCGGTATGGTTTCCAGCACCAGCCAGTCCCCGGTTTCGGCCGACCACAGGCTGAGCGCGACCAGATCGCCCGAGGGATCGCGGGGTTTCAGCCACAGCGCCACATCCCTGCCCTGTGCGTGAAGCCCGCCGATTGTGAGATCCTTGAAATCCGGCGTGCCGGGCCCGGCCACCGTGACCGGCAGGCGCAGGCCGTCGGGGGTGAAACGCGCCTGCCCCGAGAACACCTGCCACTGTCCCCGGGCATCGACCGACAGGATCTCGGGGTGTTCGTCGCCGATGGACACGGTGTCGCTGACCGGGCCATCCACCGCCACCAAAAGCTGATCCCCCACCACCGCCATGGCCGAAACTGCCCGGTTATAGCCATAGCGCCAGGCGCCTTCGGTGATCACCGGGGCCCATTCGCCTTCGGGACCGGGGGCCGCCCGCCACAGATCGAAGCCCTTGAACGCATTTGACCTTGCAGCGTGGATCTGGCCTGCGAATGCGCCGATCGCCGTGATCGCCTCGCCCTCGTCACAGGTCAGCGGACCGGCGGCAAGCGGCTTCCACTCGGTTCCCGATTGCAGGTAAATGCCCACTTCCGGCGTGCCCCTGCGCTGGATCGCGGCACAGATTCCCTTGTCCGCCGCCCCCAGTGCGGTGACCCGCCCGTTTGACGGCCCCTGCACAACCCTGGCCCCCTGCAGGGTCAGAACCAGCGCGCCGCCATGCTCGAATGCCCAGGCGACCATGGGATCGCCCGCCGTCGCGCGCACCAGAACCGGCAAAACGCCAAGCGACAATGCCGAGGGAACCGCCAGATCAATCGCCAGAGCCGAGGCCTGCGACCATTGCGCCGCCCCTGCGGCAAGCCGGGCGGTGAACAGGGTCAGACGCGGCGTTTCGCCTAGAACACAGGTGGCCTGCAGCGCCAGGGTCGCCCCGTCGTCCAGGGTGAAAACCGCGCAAAGACGCCGCTCCGGCTCTCCGATCGAGCAGAACGGCAGGATCGGTTGCGCGGTCATCCGCTTGTCAAAACTGTCCATGAAAACCCGCGACCTTTCCTGTCAATGCAATGGCGACGACCGCATTTACGTCCTTGCCGAAACCTCAGGCAGCGATAAGAAACCCGGTGTGATTGGAATTCCGTCGCCCCAAGGACTTTATCGCGTCCGCCCGTCAAAATAACCTGCCCTGCTTAGCGCAGGCCAAGCGGTCGGGCAATCACTTTGCAAGCCGGAGACCTGTCCGGGCACCGAAGGCGTCGGGCCTGCGGCGTCAACGCGGCTGGATATAGGTTTTCCACAACCAGATCAGCGCCATGGCGCCCAGAATTGCACCGACCAGACCTGCAAGCCAGCCAGTCATCGTCACCAGAAACCGCAACAGGAACCCGCCCATCAGCGCGCCGCCCATGCCAATGGCGATGGTTGTGGGAATGTCGGTTTGCAGTTTCATGGTCCGCGTGGCGATGAAGCCCGCCGCAGCCCCAATCACCAGAAGAAAGACGATACCGCTCATGACAGCCTCCTGTGTCCGACCCCCTATATGGGAAGGGCGGGCAGCGTTGTGAAGTCACAACCGCTGCGGCAGGGTCAGGCCCTTCAAAACCTCGGCGGCGGGCATCGGTTTCTTGCCTTCGCGCTGCGCTTGCACGATCTCGACGGCACCCGCGCCACAGGCGACGGTGAACCCGTCCAGCACGGTGCCGGGGGTGGCCTGCCCTGCCGCCAGCCGACTGCCAAGCAGCTTGACCCGTTCGGCCCCGACCTGAATCCAGGCCCCCGGAAAGGGCGACAAGGCGCGGATCAGACGGTCAACCTCGACCGCCGGGCGCGAAAAGTCGACCCGCGCCTCGGCCTTGTCGATCTTGGCGGCATAGGTGACGCCTTCGGTTGCCTGAGGCACGGCGGGCAGGGGCAGAGCGGCCAGGGCCGCACCGATCATCTGCGCCCCAAGCGCTGACAGGCGGTCGTACAATTGGGCGGTGGTTTCTTCGGGGCCAATCGCAATCGCCTGCCGCATCAGGACGGGCCCGGTATCCAATCCTGCCTCCATCTGCATGATGCAGACGCCGGTTTCCCCGTCGCCCGCCATGATCGCCCGGTGGATCGGCGCCGCACCGCGCCAGCGTGGCAAAAGCGAGGCATGGATGTTCAGGCAGCCAAAGCGGGGCACATCCAGCGCCGCCTGCGGCAGGATCAGACCGTAAGCCACCACGACGGCAACCTCGGGGGCAAGCGCGGCCAATTCGGCCAGCGCATCCGCATCGCGCAGCGTGGCGGGGTGGCGCACCGGCAGTCCCAGGTCTTCGGCCCGCTGCTGCACCGGGCTTTTGCGGTCGGCCTTGCCGCGTCCTGCCGGGCGGGGCGGCTGGCAATAGACCGCGACGATCTGGTGCTTGGCGTGCAGGGCATCCAGAATCGGCACCGAAAACGCGGGCGTGCCCATGAAGACAATCCTCATGGGCGTTTCGCCAGTTTATCGGCGCGGGCCACCAGCATCCGGCGTTTGAGGGGCGACAGGTGGTCGAAATACATCTTGCCGGCCAGATGGTCGATCTGGTGTTGCGCCGAGGTCGCCCAGAGGTTCACAAAGTCGCGCTCTTCCCATTCCGAACGCGCGTTCAGGAACCGCACCGTTACCGCGCGCGGCCGCGAGATCACCGCCGAGACGCCGGGCAGGTTCGGGCTGGCCTCTTCATGCTCGCGCATCTGGCCGCTGGCATGCAGCACCTGCGGATTGGCCATCAGAACCGCCTGACCCCGGCCTTCACTGCAATCCACCACCGCAAGGCGCATGGACACACCGATCTGGACCGCCGCCAGCCCAAAGCCGGGCATCGCGTCCATCGTGTCGACCATGTCGGCCCAGATCGCCCGCACCTCGTCGGTGATCAGGGCCACGTCCGCCGCGCAGGTGCGCAGAACCCTGGCGGGATAGGGCACGCAAACCCGGACGGTCATGGCGTCACCTCGGCTTCGGCCTGAGCACGCGCGACGGGGTCCAGATGATCCAGCGTCAGCACCCCGTCCAGGTGATCGTATTCATGCTGCGCGCAGATCGCGGCCATGCCCGCCAGCCGCGCCTCGTGCCACGCGCCCTCCAGATCGTGCCACGCCAGGCGAATGGCCTGCGCCCGCCGCACCGATGTTGTCGGACCGGGGATCGAAAGGCAGCCTTCGGCCCCCGTCGCCACCACATCCGAGCGCCACAGAACCTCGGGGTTCAGGCAGACCAACGGCGCAGGCCTGCCCTCTTTCCAACCGACATCCATCACGAACAGGCGCTGCAGAATCCCGACCTGCGGCGCCGCCAGACCGCGCCCCGGGGCGGCATACATGGTTTCCAGCATTTCCTCGGCCAGACGACGGATGCCCGCCGTCACGCCATCAATCCGCCCGGCCCGGGTGGTCAGCCTTGGATCGGGCCAGCGCAGGATCGGCAAAACGGCCATCAATATCCCCGCGCGCGCTCGCGCTTCAGCTTTTCCATCTTGCGGGTGATCATCTGGCGCTTCAGCGGGCCCAGATAGTCGATGAACAACTTGCCATCCAGATGGTCGATCTCGTGCTGCACGCAGGTCGCCCACAACCCGGAAAAGTCACGCTCATGCCCCTGCCCGTCCAGCCCCAGCCAGGCCACCTTTACCGCCGAGGGGCGCGTGACATCGGCATATTGATCGGGGATCGACAGACAGCCCTCTTCGTAGGTGTTGCGGTCTTCGGAGGCCCAGATCACGCGCGGATTGCACAGCACCATCGGTTCGGGCGGGCCATCCTTGATGCAATCCATCACGATCACCCGCTTCATCACACCCACCTGAGGCGCTGCCAGCCCGATGCCCGGCGCTTCGTACATGGTCTGCAACATGTCGCGCCCCAGGGATTCAATCTCGGGCGTGATCGCTGCCACAGCCTCGCAAGGCTTTTTCAGGCGCGGGTCAGGATGGATCAGTATGTCGCGGATCATAAGGGGCATTTACGAAACCGGGGCCAATGGTGCAAGAGGGTGCATCAGTCTTGCAAGGGCCAGATCATGAACTTTGACGAACGAATTGACCGCGTCGGCACACATTCGGCGAAATGGGATTCGATGGAAGGTGTTTACGGCGTCTCTGCCCGCGACGGCATTGCCATGTGGGTCGCCGACATGGATTTCCGCCCCCCGGCCAGCGTTCAGTCGGCGCTGCAGAAGATGGTCGATCACGGCGTCTATGGCTATTTCGGCGACGACAGCGCCTATCTTGAATCCATCCGCTGGTGGATGAAAAGCCGCCACGGCTGGACGCTCGACCCGTCCCACATCTTCACCACCCATGGCCTGGTCAACGGCACCTCGCTGTGCGTCGATGCCTTTACCAAACCCGGCGATCATGTGGTTCTGACCACGCCGGTCTATCACGCCTTCGCCCGCGTCATCCGCACGGCGGGGCGCGAGGTGACAGAATGCCCGCTTGCCATGGTGGAGGGCCGTTTTCAGATGGATTTCGCCGCCTGGGACAAGATGCTGACCGGGCGCGAAACCATGTTCATCCTGTGCTCTCCGCACAACCCCGGCGGTCGGGTCTGGACCCCGGCCGAATTGCGCGGCGTGGCCGATTTCTGCAAGCGCCATGACCTGATCCTGATCAGCGACGAAATTCACCACGATCTGGTGATGCCCGGCCACAGGCACACCGCCATGCCACTGGCCGCCCCCGACATCGCCGACCGGCTGGTGATGATGACTGCCACCACCAAGACCTTCAACATCGCCGGGGCCCATTCCGGCAATGTCATCATCGCCGACGACAGGCTGCGCGCCCGCTTTGCCGAGCGGATCACAGCGATGGGCATCTCGCCGAATGCCTTCGGCATGCACATGGCAACCGCCGCCTATTCCCCCGAGGGCGCGGTCTGGGTCGATGAACTCTGCGCCTATCTTGCCCGCAATGCCAAGGCCTTCGATGCGGGCCTGAACGCCATCCCCGGCGTGAAATCCATGGCGCTTGAGGCGACCTATCTGGCCTGGGTCGGGTTCGACGGCCTTGGCATGGACCAGGCCGAAATCATTGCCCGCGTGCAGAAGGGGGCCCGGATCGCCGCCAACCACGGCATCAGCTTTGGCAAGGGCGGAGAGGCCTATATGCGCTTCAACCTTGCCACGCCGCACGCCTTGGTGGTCGAAGCGGTGGAGCGGTTGCAAGGCGCCTTTGCCGACCTGCAATGACATCGCGGCGCGGATGGGTGCTTTTGGTCTTCCTGATCCTTTATGGGGTCTGGCTGTTCCACAAAGCCCCGTCACCGCCCGCAAACCCCGGGGTCCCCGACCTTACGCAGCCGTGACGGGTCTTGCCTTAAAGTGGTTCGATTCTTGACGGAATCAGAATTCAAACCAAAAGTGTTCGAATTCTGATACTTGAAGTTTCAAAGAAGACTTGAACCGCTCTAGGCGCGCGGCAGATAGGCCACCGGGGCGCTTTCGTCACGCTCGTAATCCAGCGCGGCGCGATCCAGCACCGCCGTCGCGCGCTTGAAGGAACAGACCAGTTCGGTGCCATCGGTTTCCGAGGCGACGATCAGACACTGAAAGATGTGCCGCGCCCCGTCGTAGATGTCGACCAGGCCGCGCAGATGCGTCGTATGCGCCGCCTCAATCGCAAGCCCGTCATGCCAGAACCGCAAAACCGCAAAACTTTGGCCCCCGGCCTCGACCCGCAGGCGGGTTTTCTTGCGCAGGCGCGTGATCTGGGCATGCGCCAGCCCGTCGCGCAGTTCTTTCGGAAAGAATTCCAGCATCATACCCTCCACCCCTGACCTCAGCGTCGCTTTCGATTTTGTCGAAATCAAGTTAACGAATCCCTGTGGCAGCGTTGCCAGATCAATGTGACATCCGCGCAACAAGATTCGAATGCTGCGCAGCATTTTGCCCCCCCCCAAGCCGATAAGGCCCCGTCTTGCACCGCATTCAAAAGGGATTCCCGCGTGAACCGCCTAGGTAGGGCCCCCAGATTCGCCCGGCTTGCGTAGCGCGCGGAACGGTGCACCTGCTCCGCGAATGCCGGCCTCGCCGCTGCGATTCCTCCGCTTTCCTTGAAGCCTTGGCAACCGGGGCCCGGAAAACGGGCCCGTCAGATCATGAAGTGAAAAGATTTTTCATCGCCGCACGCCGAAAGCCGACAGCGCCCCCGGCCGGAACGATCGGCACGGTCCGCATGTCGCGCCGCGACCTCCTTCAACGCTGCGTCGCTGGCAATGGCGACCGGCGGTTCACGCTGAACTTTCGGCGGTTTGCAATGACAGGCAAGATGCGGCGGCATTCTTCGCCGCGCGTCTTGCAGCCAAGGGGGATCTCAGGCGACCAGCGCTGCCGCGCGTTTCAGATCGACGCTGACCAACTGGCTGACGCCCTGTTCGGCCATGGTCACGCCGAACAGCCGGTCCATCCGTGCCATGGTTACGGCATGATGCGTGATGATCAGAAAGCGGGTGTTGGTGCGCCGGGTCATCTCGTCCAGCAGGTCGCAAAAGCGCGTCACATTGGCATCGTCCAGCGGCGCGTCGACCTCGTCCAGCACGCAGATCGGCGCCGGATTGGCCAGAAACACCGCGAAAATCAACGCGAGGGCGGTCAGCGTTTGTTCACCCCCCGACAAGAGCGACAACACCGACAGGCGTTTGCCCGGCGGTTGGCACATGATTTCAAGCCCCGCCTCCAGCGGATCATCGGATTCCACCAGAACCAGTCGCGCCTCGCCGCCGCCAAAAAGATGGGTGAAAAGCGCGGCAAAGTTGGTGTTGACCTGTTCAAAGGCGGTCAACAGCCGCTCGCGCCCCTCGCGGTTCAGCCCCGCGATGCCGCCGCGCAGCTTGCGGATCGCTTCTTCAAGGTCAACCTTCTCGCCCACCAGCGTGTCATATTCCGCGCCGACCGTCACCATGTCTTCCTCGGCGCGCAGGTTCACGGCCCCCAAAGCTTCGCGCTGGCGTTTCAGTCGCTGCACATCCGTATCCAGAGCGTTCACCTCGGGCAGCCGCTCGGGATCGACTTTCAAGGTCGACAGCAGGTCCTGCGGCTCGCCGCCGGTCTCTTCGGCAATCCGCTCGCGCGCGGCGGTGGCAGAGGTCCGCGCCGCATCCGACAGGGCTTCGGCGCGGGCCCGGGATTCGCGTGCCTCGCCGGCCTGGCGTTCGGTGTCGCGCTCGGCCTCGGCGGCCTGGCGCAGGGCGGTCTCGGCAAGGGTCAAGGTCTCGACTGCCGCGCGCCGCCGGATCTCGGCCCGCTCGATCTCGTCGGCCAGGGCCTCGCGCCGTTCGGCGATCTCTTCGGGGGCGGCCAGCGCATCGGCAAGCGCTTCCGCCGCTTCACCGCGCCGCGCCGCCAGTTCGGCCAGCCGTTTTTCCGCCGTCTCCAGCCGATGCTTCCAGCCCGACAGTTCCTTGGTCGCCTCTTGCCGCCGGCGCAGCCGGGCCTCGCCCTCGCGCTTGACCTCGTCCTGGGCCGAGCGTCGCGACATCATCAGGATCCGCGCCGCCTCAACCGCCAGCCGCGCCGTTTCCAACCCGGCCCGCAGCACCTCCATCTCGGGCAGCTCCTCGATCGCCGCCTGCGCCGCCTCGACCCGCTCTTGCCCGGCATCGCGCTCTTCAAGGTAGCGCGCCTGCGCCAGTTGGGAGGCCTCCAGCCGCCCCTCGGCCAAAGACCGGTCGGCTTCGGCCCGCGCCTGGGCCCGCGCGGCCTCGGTCAGGCGGGCATCGGCGATGCGCCGGGCGTCGCGGGCCCGCGCATCGGCCGCCGCAAGGTCCACCATCCGCGCCTGCAAGGTTTCATGGGCCTGAACCGTGCCCTTCGCCCGCGCTTCGGCCTCGGACAATTCCCCCTTCAGGCGCGACAGCCGGTTCAACTGCACCAGACGTTGCGCCGCCGCCGAGGGCGCATCTTCGGCCCCGGCCCGGAACCCGTCCCACCGCCACAGATCGCCGTCTCGGCTGACAAGCCGTTGCCCGGGTTGCAAAACCTCTTGCAGGCCGGGGCCCTGTCCTGCCTCGACCAGCCCGATCTGCCCCAGCCGCCGCGCCAGAACCGCCGGTGCCCTGACCACGTCGGACAAGGGCCGCACACCTGCGGGAAGGGGGTGGCGCGCGTTGTAGGGCGGCAGCGCCACCCAGCCCGAAGGCCGGTCGCCCGCCACTTCGGGGCTGCGCAAATCATCGGCCAAAGCAGCACCCAAGGCCGCCTCGAAGCCCGGCTCGACCTTCAGGCGGTCCAAAAGCTGGCTGCCCGTCGCCGCCTCGCGTTCCACCAGCTTGGTCAGGGCGGCCATTTCGGCGCGCAGGGCATGGGCCTCGCCCTCGGCCGAACTGCGCGCCGCCCTTGCGTCCGCCTCGCGGCTTTGGGTTTCGGCCCGCGCCTCTTCGGCGGCCTGAAGCGCCTCTTCCGCCGCCGTGGCCAGATCGCCGGCCTCGACGGCCGCCGCTTCGGCTTCGGTCAATCTCGTGGCCCCTTCGGTCACCGCAGATTGCGCCGCCGCGGCGGCCGTCCGGGCCTGCGCCAGATCCGCCTCGGCGCGGGCCAGCACCACCCGGCCATCGGCCAACATCCGTTGCGCCGACTGATGCCGTGCCGCCAGCCGCGCGTTGTCCTCGGTGGCTTGCGACAAAAGGCCTTCGTGGGTGCCCAGTGCGGCGCTGGCCGCGCGCGTCGCCTCGGCGGCATCCGACAGCTTGTCGTCCTGCCCCTCCATCGCGCGGGCCAGTTGCCCCAACTCCCAGTCCAGCCGTTCGATGACTTCTCCGGCATCGCGGTTCAGCCCGGCTTCGCGCTCGGCGTCGCGGTCAAGGTCAGCGATCCGTCCGCGCAGCCCCTCGATCGCGCCCCGGGCCCGCAGGTCATCCGCCGCCAACTGTTCGCGCGCCACCTGCAAGCGTTGCAGCACGGCACCAGCCACCGCATCTTCTTCGCGCAGGGCGGGCAAGGCCGCCTCTGCCGCCTCGCGCGCCTGAAGCGCCGCATGCGAGGCAACTTCCGCCCGCCCCGCCTCGACCAGCCGCAGCCGCAACACGCCCTCGGCCTCGGCCCGGGCAATCTCGGCCTCGCGCCAGCGCAGGTACAACAGCGCCCCCTCGGCCCGCCGCAATTCTTCGCCGATCTCGCGATAGCGCGCGGCCTGCTTGGCCTGCCGGGTCAGCGCCGACAACTGCTGCGCCATCGCTTCCAGCACGTCATCGACCCGGACCAGATTGGCCTCGGTCGCCTGCAGCCGCAATTCCGCCTCGTGGCGCCGCGCATAAAGCCCCGAGATCCCCGCCGCCTCTTCCAGAATCCGCCGCCGCGCTTTGGGCTTGGCGTTGATCAACTCGCTGATCTGGCCCTGCCGCACCAATGCCGGGCTATGCGCCCCGGTCGAGGCATCGGCGAACAGCATCTGCACATCGCGCGCCCGGACATCCTTGGTGTTCAGCCGATAGGCCGAGCCGGCATCGCGTGTGATGCGCCGGACGATCTCGATGGTGTCGGCATCGTTGAACCCCTGCGGCGCCAGCCGTTCGGAGTTGTCCAGCACCAGCGCCACTTCGGCAAAGTGCCGCGCCCCCCGCGTCGCCGCGCCGTTGAAGATCACGTCTTCCATGCCGCCGCCGCGCATCGCCGACGCACGGTTTTCGCCCATCACCCACCGCAGGGCCTCCAGCAGGTTCGACTTGCCGCAGCCATTGGGCCCGACAACGCCGGTCAGACCCTCGTGAATCACCAGATCCGTGGGGTCGACAAAGCTTTTGAAGCCGTTCAGCCGAAGACGAGTAAAGCGCAAGGGGCGATTCCTTTCCGGGCAATTACTTTGGCCGCTTGCCGCCATCTGTCAACCGCCAACACCCCTTATCTGGACGGTGGCCTGCCCTTATCCCCAATATCTTGATAAGTCCGTCGCGCGCGGCCCCACACCGCTTGACCCGGCCCGCCCTTGCGCTTTCTCTGCGGTGATCCCCTTTCCCCGCGAAAAGGCCAGCACCATGACCCCGCCCATCACCGGCCATTGCCTTTGCGGCGCGATCCGCTTTGCCGCCACCGCATCCCCCCTGTGGCAAAGCCATTGCCACTGTGAAAGCTGTCGTCGCGCCACGGCCTCGCCTTTCACCTCGTTTTTCGCCATCGCCAACGGCCATTGGGACTGGACCGGGTCGCCGCCCGCCTCCTTTGCTTCGTCGCCCGGTGTCTGGCGCGATTTCTGCCCGCGCTGCGGCACCCAGATGACCTATCGGGCCACCCGCTTCCCGGACGAGACGCATTTTTACGCCGCCACCCTCGACCATCCCGAAAGCTATGAACCCTCGGGCCATGTTCACACCGATGAACAACTGCCCTGGGTGCACCTGTCCGACGGTCTGCCCCGCACATGACCCCCCCGACCCCGGCCCGCACCGCGCCAAAAGCCCCTGCAACCGGGCCGCCCTGCTGCGCCGGATCCAGACCGAGTTTGCCGATAGGGAGGGTTGCATCGCGCCGCCCTCGTCGTTGCACCGCCTGACCGCCGCCACGCTGGCCACCACGGCGAAAATCGCCGAGATCCGGGTCATCGACGCCCCACCCGGGGCCTGCCCTGTCCGGAACTTGAATCCCGGATCGAGTTGACCGGGAACCACGCCGTCTTTCGCGCCAAGGGCTTTTTCAAGGTTGCCCGCTCTGCGCATCCCGGATTTGGCGCGCCCTCGTCGATCACCTTTCGCCGGGCGGTCTCCTGACGTCGCCGTCGCGAAGAAGGTCGATCCGGTCGCGCAGAATGCTTAGCGGCAGCAACAGGTTGGGTGCCAGACGCGACAGCGCGTGCAGCGGCAGCGGCGCGGCATCATGGTGCGGGATGGCAAGGGCATGGGTCGGCCTGCCGGTGGCCCAATCCGCCAATTGCCCGCCCATGGCCGTTGACAGGGCAATGCCACGGCCGTTGCAGGCGAAACCCGCAATCAGGTTGGGGGCAAGCTCGCAGATTCGGGGCAGGAAATCGGGCATGACCGAGGCAATACCAGACCAATGGTGTGACAGGGATGGCAGGTCTGGCAGGTCAAGCTCGCGCGCAAGGCGGGCGTGGATCGCCTGGGGCAGTCGCACTGCCGCGCCTGCGGGCAAGATGGCCATGCCGCCGCTGATCAGCCGGTTGTCGTCGGTAAAGCGAAAGGTGAACAGGTTGCGCCGACTGTCCGACACGCATTGCCCCTGCGGCAACAGACGTTGGCGGTGCTGGGCTGGCAAGGGCTGGGTGGCGATCTGAAAGATCTGCAGGGGAAAGTAGCTGTGCGCCAGACCGGGCCACAGGGTTCCGGCGTAGGCGTTGGTCGCCAGCACGACCCGGCGGGCCGTGATCTGGCCGGCCGGAGTCGTGGCCTTCCAACCCACCCCGTCGCGGACAAGGGCGGTCACCGGCGAGGATTCGTACAAGGTCGCCCCGGCTTGAGCGGCGGCCCGGGCCAGGCCCCGCGCATAGGCCACCGGGTTCAGCACGCCGCCCGAAGGGTCGATCCAGCCGCCGCGCCAGTGCTTTACCCCGGTCAGCCCCGCCACCTCGGTCGCGTCCAGAAGCCGAACCGGGCGCCCCCGGGCCGCCCATTGCCGCACCCGGTCTGCCGACTTGGCTAGGGCCGCTTGGGAATGGGCGGGTTGAATCCAGCCCGACTGATGCGCTTCGCAGGCGATGGCATGACGGGCGATCAGATCGAAAACCAGATCGGCGCTGCCGGCGGCCAAGGCGATCAGCGGCTCGGCCCTGGGGCCCAGACGGTCGGTCACCGCATCGGGATCAACCTTGGCAAAATTGGGCACGACAAAGCCCGCATTGCGCCCCGAAGCCCCCCAGGCGATGGTCTGCGCCTCGAGCAGCGCGACAGACAACCCGGCGTTGGCCGCATGCAGGGCGGTTGACAGGCCCACGATGCCGCCGCCGACCACCACAAGGTCAGCCTCGGCGGGCCCCCGAAGCGGCGTAAAGACCGGGCCGGGCGAAGACATGGCGTGCCACAGGGTTGCGGGATCTTCGGTCATGGCGGACGTACCTGGCGTCATTTCAACCGCCGCCGGGCGCTGAAAAACCCCTGAGGACGCCACAGAAGGATCAGGCACAGCATCACGCCGATGGCCACGATCTGCAGCGACGCCGCGCGGGCCTGCCAGTCGGGCGGCACGACCGCCGCCGCCAGGGCGCCCGAACCGACCCAGATCGCCCAGACCACCACCGCGCCCAGCAAAGCGCCGCGATTTGAACCGGAACCGCCGACCACCAGCATCGCCCAGACCTGAAAGGTCAGCGTGGGCAGATAGCCGTCCGGCGCGATGAAGCCGATGAAATGCGCCTGCACCGCCCCGGCCAGCCCCATGACTGCGCCCCCCACTGCAAAAGCCTGAATGCGGTAGGACCGCGCGTTTTTGCCCAGGGAAACCGCCGCCCGCTCATCCTCGCGCAGGGCCCGCAGCACACGGCCCCAGGGGCTGCGCGACAGATGTTCCAGCGCCAGATAGGTGACAAGGGTGACGACCAGAATGACGCCAAGATTGGCAAAGTTGAACAGAACCGGCTGGTCCTGAACCCCGGCAAAGGGGCGCGGGATGAAGGCCACGCCAAAAGGCCCGCCGGTCAGCCCCTGCGCGTTCAGCGCCACCAGTTGCACCACGACCGCGACGCCAAAGGTGGTGATGGCCAGATAATCGGACCGCAGCCGCAGGGTCGCATAGCCGGTAAAGGCCGCCGCCGCCGCCGCCAGGATCATCGCCGCCCCCCAGCCCGCCGCGATCGGCCAGCCAAATCCGCCGACACGGTCGACCGCCTCGGGCGTGGTCAGGATGGCCGAGGTATAGGCTCCGATGGCGACAAATCCCGCAATCCCGACGTTGAACAGCCCGGTCAGCCCCCATTGCAGGTTCAGACCCAGGGTGATCAGCCCGAAAATCAGCGCGGTGGACAGAAAGAACGCGCCATAGCCCAGAAGGTCGATCATCGCTCTGCCACCCCGAAAAGCCCCATGGGGCGCACCAGAAGCACCGCCATCAGAATGACGAAAGCCACCGCCGCGCGCCATTCGGCGCCCACGAACTGCACCGCCGCCGCCTCGGACAGCCCGATGATCAGACCGCCCAGAACCGCCCCGGGAACCGAGCCGATGCCGCCAAGGATGGCCGCCGCAAAGATCGGCAGCAGCAGATCAAGCCCCATCAGCGGGCGGATCTGCACCAGCACGCCCACCATCACGCCCGACGCGCAGGCAAGGGCCGCCCCGATGACCCAGGTCGCGCGCACCACCGCCGCCACGTCGATGCCCACAACCTGCGCCAGGGCGGGGTTCTGGCTGTATGCGCGCATCTCGCGCCCCCTTCGGCTGCGCTGCACGAACAGGTGCATTCCCGTCACAAGCACCAAGGTCAGGATCAACAGCGCCCCCTGATCTGCCGTGATCCGCATCCCGAACCCGACGGGTTGGGCCATCTGGATCGCGCGCGAAAAGTAGGTGGGCTGCGAGGTGAACAGAAACTCCAGCAGGCTGCGCAGCGCCATCGACGCGCCAAACGATGCCATGACCACGATGATCGACTGGCCGCGCGCCCGCAGCCGGGCGAACAGCAGCGCATCCAGGGCCAGCGCCAACAGGGCCGTCAGCCCCATCGCGGCCACCATGGCCAGCAAAAGCGGCAGGCCGAACGACAGGGGCCCCATGGGCGTGCTGCCGCCCAGAACGCCGACAACCGCCAGCGCGGCATAGGCCCCCCATGCCATGAAATCGCCATGGGCAAAGTTCGAAAAGCGCAGGATCGAATAGGTCAGGGTCACGCCGATGGCCCCCAGCCCGATCATCGACCCGGCAATCAGCCCGTCCAGTAGGAATTGAAGAGTCATGACGCGTGCCGCCTTTGGCCCAGGTACAGGTCAGCAAGGATCGGGTCGTTCCAAAGGGTCCGCGCCGGGCCCTCATGCGCCTCGCGCCCCTCGACCAGCACATAGGCGCGGTCGCCAATGGCCAGCGCCGCGCGGGCGTTCTGTTCGACCAGCACGATGGTCAGCCCGGCCTGCCGGATGTCGCAGAGCTGCGCAAAGACCTGTTCGACCAGCTTGGGCGACAACCCCGCCGAGGGTTCGTCCAGCATCAGCACCCTTGGCCGCACGATCAGCGCGCGGGCGACGGCGAGCATCTGGCGCTGCCCGCCCGACAGGCTGCCCGCCATCAGCGCCCTTTGGCGCGCAAGATCGGGAAAGGAGACAAAAACCTCGTCAATTCGGGCGGCAGTCTGCGCCCGGGGCAGGATGCCCGCCGCGACGGCAAGGTTTTCGGCCACCGTCATCAACGGAAAGATGTTGTCGGTCTGCGGCACAAAGGCCAGACCCGCGCGGATCTTCAGATGGGCGGGCACCTTGGTGATGTCGACCCCGTCCAGCAGGACCTGCCCCCCGGTGATGGTCACAAGCCCGGCGATTGCCTTGATCAGGCTGGATTTTCCGGCCCCGTTTGGCCCCAGGATCACCACGATTTCAGCTTCGGCGGCATAGATCGACGCGCCTTTGACAATCGAAAGCCCCGGCTCATAGCCCGCCACCAGTTCCCGGACCTGCAGGATGCTCATGCCGCAGCCCCTCCCAGATAGGCCTCGATCACCCGCGGATCGGCGGCCACCTGATCGGGGCGGCCCTCGAACAGCAAACTGCCCTGCGCCATGACGATGATCCGGCTTGCCAGACGCGACACCATGTCGATGTTGTGTTCGATCAGCACAAAGGTCACGCCGCCAAGATTGATCTGGCGGATGCGGTCGATCAGCACCTCCAGCAGGGCCGGGTTGACCCCGGCAGCGGGCTCGTCCAGCAAGATCACTTGCGGGTCGGCCATCATCACCCGCGCCAGTTCCAGAAGCTTGCGCTGCCCGCCCGACAGGATGCGCGCAGGGTCCTGCGCGAGCCGCCCCAATCCCACCAGATCCAGCAAGGACCGCGCCTTTTCAACGCCCGCCCGCTCTTCGGCGGCCACCCGGCGCGGGGCGGTGAAATTGGCCCACAAAGCCTCGCCCGTCTGGCCCTGACGGGCAATCGCCATGTTTTCCAGCAAGGTCAGCTCGGGAAACGGGCGCGGAATCTGAAAGGTGCGGCCCAGACCGCCGGCCAACCGCCGGTGCGCCGGCTGTGCGGTGACATCGCGTCCCATCAAATGGATCGACCCCGAGGTCGGCGCAACCGATCCTGCCAGAAGGTCGAACATCGTGGTCTTGCCCGCGCCATTCGGCCCGATCAGACCCAGAACCTCGCCCCGAGCGACATTCAGCGACATGCCATCCACCGCCGCCACGCCGCCAAAGCGCTTGGTCAGGTCGCTGGCCTGCAGAACCATTTCCACTTTCATCGGACCTATTGATGTTTGATCTGTGATCACACTTGATTTGATCACACTAGAGGCGTTTAATCGACCTCGCAAGACGATTCGCGGAAAGGGGCAGGGCATGAGCGTGGAGGCAAACCCGGGGTTGGCGCCGGTGGGCCGCGACACGGTACACGACCGTGTCTATGCCGAACTGCGCCGCGCCCTGATCGGCGGGTTGTTCGCGCCGGGGCAGGTTCTGACCATCCGCCAGCTTGCCGATGCGCTGGTCACCTCGACCATGCCGGTGCGCGAAGCCATGGGTCGCCTGATCACCGAACAGGCGCTTGAGGCGATGCCCAACCGGTCCATCCGGGTGCCGGTGGTCACGCTGGCGCGGATCGAAGACCTGCTGCGCGCAAGGGTGCTGATCGAAGGCGAAGTGATCGAACTGGCCGCAACCCGCATGACGCCGCATCTTCTGGCCAGCATCAAGGCGATCATGGTGGAATGGGAAGAGATGCGGTTGGGCGGCAACCCCGAAACCGTTGACCGCGAGGTCACCCTGAACCACGCCTTCCATTTCGAGATTTACCGCGCCTGTGGCTCGCCCGTGCTGCTTCCCATGGTCGAAAGCCTGTGGCTGCAATCGGGGCCCTTCACCCGCGCCGCGATCTATGCCTTTTCCGAAGCGGGCGCCAAGGATGCCGCGCGCTTTCATCACGACATCCTGCGCGCGCTGGAAAAGCGCGACGGCCCGGCGGCCCGCGCCGCCTTGGTGGGCGATATCAGCCGCCCCTTCGCCTATCTGCGCGACAAGCTGAGCAAGGAGATCGCCGGATGATCCTGTCCATTACCTGCGCTGTGGCGGGCCTTTCGGTTCAGGCCGATTTCCTGCCCGAAAAGGCCCCGGCAAACCTGGCCTTCCTGCGGCACTATCTGGCGCAACCGCGCTTGGTTCCAGGCCTGCACGCGATGTGGACCGGCCCCGAGATTTCCTGCCCCGTGCCCCCCGCCCATCTGGCCGGTGCGGCCTATGCCACCCCCCTGCCGCCCGAAAACGCCACCCTGCACCCGCAGCCGGGCGATGTGGTTCTGGCCTATGTGCCCGCCCGCATGTGGGGCGGATCGCCCGACCCGATCTTTGACATCGGCCTGTTCTACGGCCCCGGCGCGCGCATGTTCTTTCCCATCGGCTGGCTGGCGGGGTCGGTTGTGGCGCAGGTCCGCGCGACCGACCGCGTCGCATTGGCCGAAGCCTGCGGACGCATCCGGCGCGCAGGGGCCTGCGACATCACCTTTGCCTTGGAGCCATGATGGACGACAGCTTTGAACTTTACGACCTGCGGGTGGAAATCGTCGCGCCCGATGGGGCGAAGATCTACTGCGGCACCGTTGGCGACTGGTTCGAGTTGCGCGGCGAGCAGTTGCATCTGCCGCCGGGGCAAGGCTTTTCGATCTATTCCCTGTCGGCCATCCTGCCGCTGCTGCCCGCCAAACAGCGCCAGACCCATCCGCACGACTGGATGACGTCGGATGCCGAAGTCGCCTGCCCCGACCCGCATTGCCCGTCGCGCCTGCGCATCACCCGCACCGGCAAGCGCCGCTTTTCGCACGTCCAGACCACCGCCGTGCCCTTGCCCCCGGGCACGCCATGAGCGTCGCCCGCATCTCTTTGCGCCCGGACCACCAGATTTCCCGCGTGATCCGCGGCGGCTGGCAACTGGCGGGCGGCCATGGTCCGGTTGACCGGACCACCACCATCGACGACATGGTCGCCTTTGCCCGCGCCGGCATCACCACCTTTGACTGCGCCGACATCTACACCGGCGTGGAAGAGATGATCGGGGCCTTCCGGACCGAGTACGCCAACCGCTTTGGCGCCGAGGCGCTGGCGCAGATCAAGGTACATACAAAACTGGTGCCCGATCTGGCGCGGCTGGCGACGGTTGACCGTGCCCATATCCGCGATATCGTCGACACCTCGTTGCGCCGCCTGCGCGCCGAACGTCTGGATCTGGTGCAGTTTCACTGGTGGGACTATGAGGTGCCCCGCTATGTCGAGGCGATCGGCTGGCTGAACGAAGCGCGCCTTGACGGCAAGGTCGCCCATGTCGGCGGCACGAATTTCGACACCGCCCGTACGCTTGAAATCATCGGCTCCGGAGTGCCCTTGGTGTCGATGCAGGTGCAATACAGCCTGATCGACACCCGCCCGGAACGGCTGCTGGTCGGCGCCGCACAGCAGAACGACATGGCGATCCTGTGTTACGGCACGGTTGCGGGCGGATTTCTGGGCGATTTCTGGTTGGGCAAGCCCGAACCGCAAGAGCCGCTCGAAAACCGGTCCCTGACCAAATACAAGTTGATCATCGACGATTTCGGCGGCTGGGACCTGTTTCAATCCCTGCTGGCCGGGTTGCGGCGCATCGCGGACCGCCACGGCAGCGACATTGCCACTGTGGCCAGCGCGGCCATGCTGAACCGCCCCGCCGTGGCCGCCGTGATCGTGGGCGCGCGCAACCGCAGCCATCTGGCGCGCAATGTGGCCATTTCCGAACTGGTGCTGAACGCCGCCGACCTTTCGGAAATCGCCGCAATTCTTGCCCAGGGCCAGGTGCCCGAAGGCGACACCTATACGCTGGAGCGTGACCGCAACGGACGTCACGGCACCATCATCAAATACAATCTGAACGCCGCTTCGTGATCCCCCTATCCGCCGGGCAGGCCCAGCCCGCCGGAAAACGCTTTGGGCCCTACCCATCAACCTGTAAGGACTTCCCATGAAACGCATCCTTTTTGCCTCTGTCGCGGCCCTTGCCCTTGTGCCCGGCGCGAGTTTTGCCTGCGACATCACCATCGGCCTTGTGCTGGAACTGACCGGCGAGGCGGGGTCTTACGGCCAGGCCGGCGCGAAATCGGTGGAAATGGCCTTTCGCGACCTGAACGACGCCGGCGGCGTGGCGGGTTGCACCCTGAAAACCGACACCCGCGACAGCCAGACCCAGGCCAACGTCGCCGTCGATGCCGCGACCCAACTGGTTCAGGTCGCCAAGGTGCCTGCGATCATCGGCGGCATCATCAGCCCGATGTCGATCCCGATCCTGACCTCGGTCACCGGCCCGGCGCATGTGCTGCAGGTCTCGCCCGCCTCTTCCTCGCCCACGCTGACCGCCTTGGGCCGCGAGGGCAAGACCAACGGAGTCTTCTTCCGCACCATCACCTCGGACGCGCTGCAGGGAGTGGCGGCGGCGAAATTCGCCATCGACAACGGCATGATGAAGATCGCCATCATCCACCAGAACAACGACTTCGGCGTCAATCTGGTCAAGGAATTCACCGACCCTTACACCGCCCTTGGCGGCACGGTGGTGTC
>JANMJC010000119.1:0-3313 GCA_031371185.1 Paracoccaceae bacterium
ACCTATTCCTGTTTCCTGCCGATCCATCCGGAATCCGGCCGGGTGATGTATGTGCCGATGAAGAATGTCGATCCGGTCAACCACACCATCACCTTTGATGACGAAACGGGGCGCGAATGGACCCTTCCCGTCACCGGCGGCCATGTGAAACTGCAATGGAAGCCCGATTTCGGCGCCCGTTGGGCAGCACTTGGGGTCGATTTCGAGATGTATGGCAAGGACCATTCCACCAACACCCCGATCTATGACGGCATCTGCGAGGTGCTGGGCGGGCGCAAACCCAACCATATGAGCTATGAGCTGTTTCTGGACGATCAGGGGCAGAAGATCTCGAAATCCAAGGGCAACGGCCTGACGATCGACGAATGGCTGACCTATGCCTCGACCGAAAGCCTGTCCTATTTCATGTACCAAAAGCCCAAGACGGCCAAGCGGATGCATTTCGACGTGATCCCGCGTGCGGTCGATGAATACCACCAGCAACTGCGCGCCTATGGGGCGCAGGATGCGGCGGGGCAATTGAACAATCCGGTCTGGCATATCCACGGCGGTCAGGTGCCCGCCTCGCATATGGTGGTGACCTTCGGGATGCTGTTGAACCTTGCCTCGGTGTCGGGATCAACCGATGCCAAGGGACTTTGGGGCTTCATCAATCGCTACGCGCCTGATGCGACGCCCGAAGGCAATCCCGATCTGGATGCTGCGGCCGCCTTTGCCGTGCGCTATTTTGCTGACAAGATCGCGCCGACGCGGGTGTTCCGCCTGCCCACCGATCAGGAGCGGGCCGCGATGGAAGACCTGCGCGCCCGGTTGCAGCAGTGGCAGGGCGGGCTGGACGACGAGGCCCTTCAATCCATGGTCTTCGCCGTCGGCAAGGATCACGGGTTCGACCCGCTCCGCGACTGGTTCAAGGCGCTGTACGAGGTGCTTCTGGGCGCCAGCGACGGGCCGCGCTTTGGCGGTTTCGTGGCGCTGTACGGCATCAAGGAAAGCATCGCGCTGATCGACAGGGGGCTCTCGGGCGCGCTGGTGGCGTAGGGCCGCTGTTTTGAAACCGTTTTTGAAACTCTCCAGTAAAGAGTTTCCGGGTTCTTTGCCCAAGGCCGGAACGGCGTCGGGCAAAGGCTGTGGTGCCCAGACAATCTTTGCCCAGTCTTTCAGACAACAACCGGTCAGAAAAAGGGCGACGTTTGAGCGATCAGCCCCTATTCGGGATGAAGCGCCCGACACTGGGCCACGATCGAGGCGGTCTGGGCAGCCTGAGCGGTTTGTTTCTGGCGCAGGCTTGCCAGCTTGGCCCGCTCGGCGTCCAGATCGATCGCGACCGGGCGCGTCACCTCTACCGGGACCTGCTCAAAACACATCTTCTGGCGCGGATGCGGCTTTTGTTCGGTGGGCAGGGGGGTGCAATCCACCCAGTCCGACTGCATCCGAACCCCGCTTTCCATGGCATAGCCGCGCGCGATGTTCGCTTCGGTCTCGGCGATCAACTGGTTGACCACGCGGGCATCGCGGGTGGCCCCGGCGATGCATTGCTCTTGCGGGGTGCCGCAGGCGGTCAACAGCAACAGGGCGGGCAGGGTCAGGCGTTTCATGGGCGACTCACATGGGACAAGGGTGAGGCCACTATAGCCCGGGGCGGATGATATGCCATATCAGCCCCGTCCGCGCCCGTTGAGAAGCGCCCTGCGGGGTGGTAAGCACGGCCAGACCCGCCGACCTGACCGGCGAAACATGAGGAACCGGTGCCTTGGGCAGATGCGAGCACAGATCACGGCAGGCATGCGCCGCCTGTCGGGCGACCCGCAGGGCCGGGGCCGGCACATGGACCTGAGAAAGGCCCTGGCGCCAGATGCCAGCGGCTTTCTGCTGGCGCTTCAATTCCTGACGCGGCTGCCGGTCCCGGCCGAGATCGACTATTCCGATGCCGCGATGAAACGTAGTCCCGGCTGGTATCCGGCGGTGGGGCTGGTGATCGGCACGATCACGGCGGTGGTGTTTCTGGGGACGGTCCTTGTGCTGCCGCAGGCGGTTGCGGCGCTGGTCGCGGTATCGGTGGGGCTGGGCGTGACGGGGGCGCTGCACGAAGACGGATTTGCCGATCTGTGCGACGGTCTGGGTGGCGCGCGCGGCGACCGGGCCCGCGCGCTGGAGATCATGCGTGACAGCCGGATCGGGGCGTTCGGGGCCATCGGTCTTGGTATGGCGCTGGCCCTGCGCGTCACAACGCTGGCTCTGTTGCCCCTGGCCATGGTGCCCTTTGCCCTGATCGCGGGCGCCGCCTTGTCGCGCGCCTCGATGACCCGGGCCCTGCAGGGCGCGGCCTATGTGCGCGCGCAGGGCGCAGGCTCGGCCGTGGCGGGCGCGATGGAGGCCGAGGTTCTGGAGCGCGCCCTGATCACGGCAGCGCTGGTCTGGCTGGCCAGTTGGCCCTTTCTTGGCCTGGTCCCCGGTCTGACCGCGGCCCTTGGGCTGGCGCTTGGCCACGTCGCGATCCGCCGCCTCTACGAACCCCGGTTGGGCGGCTATACCGGCGATTGTCTGGGGTCGGTGCAGATCGTCAGCGAGGCGGGTTTTCTGCTCGGCCTGCTGGCGGGGGGCTAGGCCATGTCGCTGGTCACCGATGCGGCTGCATCCCTGGCCGTGACGGCGCTGGTGGTGGAACTGACCCCGGGGCCCAACATGGCCTGGCTGGCGCTTTTGGCGGCCACCGAAGGACGCAAGCGCGGCTTTGCCGCCGTGGCCGGCGTGGCTTTGGGTCTGGCCATTGTCGGCGTGGTATCGGCCTTGGGACTGGCGGCTTTGGTCAAGGCCAATCCGATGGCCTATCAGGCCCTGCGGTGGGCCGGTCTGGCGTATCTGCTGTACCTCGCCTTCGAGGCATGGACGGGCGCTGATCGCGACGAGGGCGCGGACCTGGGCCAGACTTCGTGGCACTATTTTCGTCAGGGCGTCGTGACCAACCTGCTGAACCCCAAGGCCGCCGTGTTTTACGTCACCATCTTGCCCGGGTTCCTGCCGCCCGCCGCGACCCTGCCGCTGTCGGTTTCGTTTTCCGCGATCTATGTCGGCATGGCGACGCTGGTGCATGGCGCCATCGTGGCCGGGGCGGGAACCGCAAAAGGCGCCTTGTCGAACCCGACCCGCGTGGCCTATGCCCGCCGGATCATGGCGCTGGCGCTGGTTGGCGTTGCGCTGTGGTTGTTCTTGCGCACCTGAAGGAGATGGCGATGGCGGATATCACCCTGAATGCGGCCTATGCCTCGGTCGTCGAAGACCCCGAAGAAGGGTTCCTGTTCGTAGGCTTTGCCGA
>JANMJC010000125.1:0-3349 GCA_031371185.1 Paracoccaceae bacterium
GCCTGTATCTGACCGGGGTTGGTTATCCGGTCGATCCGTTCGGCACTTGACCTTTTGTCAGGGCGCAAAGGGGGGGGCGGACGGCAAACTGGACCCTACAGCCCGCATCCGCTAGACAGACCGCAGCCCAAGGAGCCCGTCCATGACCCTGACCCAGCTATTCGTGTCGCAACTGACCGACCCCTTCCGCATTGGTCTTCTGGTGGTTCTGTTTGCCACGATGCTGCGCACCCGGGCCGCGACGGGCACGGTCATTCCGCTGGCGGCGGGGGCGGTGTTCGTGGCCGGTCTGATCCCGATGACCACCGCGCGCGTGGCCATCGGTCCGAACCTGGCCACCACCATCGGAACCGGGATCGCAGTCAATATGGTGCTGTTGGGCGTGGTCTGGCTGGCTTACACCCTGTGGCAGCGCCGTCGCTAGACGGGGCGGGCTGCGGTTCCGGCGGAGATTGACCGCTTGTGCGATGCCCCTGTCACAAAAAGGGGCCGGGGTTTCCCCCGGCCCCGATTGACCTTTCGGCCGCCTGAACAGTCTTAGTTGTTGGCGTCCGAGAAGATGTCCTTCTTGTGCGTGCCGCCCGGAACAAAGATCGCGCCGATCACCACCGTCATCACCGCGATGACGATCGCGTACCACAGACCGGAATAGATGTTGCCGGACTGGGCGGAGATCGCGAGGGCCGTTGCGGGAAGAAGTCCGCCGAACCAGCCGTTGCCGATGTGATAGGGCAGCGTCATGCCGGAATAGCGGATGCGGGTCGGGAACAGTTCCACCAGCATGGCCGCGATCGGCCCGTAGACCATGGTCACCAGCACGATCAGATAAGTCAGGATCGCGAGGATCTTCAGCTTTTGCGCGGTGAAGATGTCGAAGAACCCGTTCGCCTTGGCCACGGTGGTATTGTCTGCGGCGACAACCGGATAACCGGCTTCGATCAGGGCCGCATTCAGAGCCTTCTCGAAGCCGCCCTTCACGCCGTTCGCCGATGCCAGACCGGCCGCGGCAGCGTCATAGGTGGCCAAAGCCGCCGCCGGAACCGCAGCGCGCGCCGTGTCCAGCGCCGCCTGCACCGCCGGAAGCGCTGCGTTGGCGGCGTCCAGGGCCGCCTGAGCCGTGGTCTTGGCCGCGTCATCCGCCGCCGCTTTCAAGGCCTTTTCGGCATCGGCCACGGCGGTCTTTGCCGCACTCAGAGCCTTTTCGCCGTCGGCAACCGCCGTCATCAGGGCGGGGTCAATGCCGGCCTTCGCCTCGGTCAGGACGGTGCCTGCCGCCGCGATCTCGGCCGCATTGGCAGCGCCGTCATAGGACGCAACCTCGGTTTCGCCGATCTTCACCGAAGCCAGGGTTCCCGCTGCGCCTTCCACGGTGGTCGAGTTCACCGAGGATTTCAGCAGGGTCGATTTCAGGATGTCGCAGGACTTGGTGAACTTGGCCGTGCCGACCGGGTTGAACTGGAACGAGCAGTCCGCCGGGTCTGCCGTCACGACGACCGAGACCTGCTGGGCGGCATCCAGCGCGGGGTTGGCGGTTTTCGTGAGCAGGCCGAAAACCGGGAAGTAGGTGAGCGCGGCAATCGCGCAGCCTGCCAGAATGATCGGCTTGCGGCCGATCCGGTCGGACAGGCGGCCAAAGAAGATGAAGCCGTAGGTGCCAAGGATCAGCGACCAGGCCACAAAGACGTTGGCCGAATAGCTGTCGACCTTGATGACGTTCTGCATGAAGAACAGCGCATAGAACTGGCCCGAGTACCAGACAACCGCTTGCCCGGCGGTCAGGCCAAACAGGGCGATGATGGCAAACTTGGCGTTTTTCCACTGGCCGAAGGCCTCGCGCAGCGGTGCTTTCGAGGCTGCTCCCTCTTCCTTCATCTTCTTGAAGGCGGGGGATTCGTTCATTTGCAGACGGATATACAGCGAGATCAGCAAGAGGAAGATCGAGCCGAGGAAGGGAATGCGCCAGCCCCAGGCTTTCCAGGGTTCCAGCATGACCTGGGCGCCCTTGGCATCCAGCAGCGGGGCTCCGTCAAGGCCCATTTGCGCCACGGCGGCGTAGTTGGCGTTCACATAGCCCGTCACCAGAAGAATGACGATCAGCGACAACAAGAGACCAAGGGTGGCGGTGGTCTGGATGAAGGCGGTGTAATAGCCGCGCTGGTCTTGCGGGGCGTGTTCGGCGACGTAAACGGCGGCTCCGCCGTATTCGCCGCCCAGTGCCAGACCCTGCAACATGCGCAGGGCGATCAGCACGATCGGAGCGGCCATGCCCCAGGATTGATACCCCGGCAGAAGGCCGACGCAGAAGGTGGACAGACCCATGATCAGGATCGTCATCAGGAAGGTGTATTTCCGGCCGATCAGGTCACCAAGCGAGCCGAACACCAGTGCGCCGAAGGGACGCACGATGAAGCCCGCCGCAAAGGCCAGGAGCGCGAAGATGTTGCGCGTGGCTTCGGGGAAGGGCGTGAAGAACTGCGCGCCGATGATCGCCGCCAGCGATCCGTACAGGTAGAAATCGTACCATTCGAAAATCGTCCCCGCCGAGGAGGCAAGGATGACCTTGCGCTCTTCCCCGGTCATCGGACGCGAGCGTGCGCCCACATCTGCTGTTGTCGCCATCTGGCTTTCTCCTTGTTGCGCCGGATCGTTCCGGACTGTCCCAACCGCTTGTCCGCAGGTTTCAACGGCCAGCCTTCAGCGGTCCCTGCCAAGGCAGGGTTGCCGCCGAAATGGCGCTGATGCGGTCTTCTCTTTGTGTGCCGCGCCCGAGCCAGTGGCCCGCGCGAGGTCCTGTTCAGGCCGAAACCCCGGCCAGGATCCGGCCAAGTCCGGCGCGGATGTCCAGGATGGGTCCCATCGCGTCGATCCGTTCCAGCACCCCCTGGCCTGCGTAATAGGCGATCAGGGGGGCCGTTTGCGCGTGAAAGGCCTGCAGCCTTGTCCGCACGGTTTCGGCGTTATCGTCGGCCCGGCGTCTGAACGCCGTACCGCCGCATTTGTCACAAACCCCCGCCGCGGCAGGAGGTTTGAATCTGTCGTGATAGCCTTCGCCACATCCCGCACAGGTGGAGCGCCCGGCAACCCGGCCCAACATGGCCGCGTCATCGACCTCCAGGCTGATGGCGGCGGTCACGCGCAGCCCCGCATCGGCCAACAGCCCGTCCAATGCCGCCGCCTGACCTTCGGTGCGCGGAAACCCGTCAAGGATCACGCCCCGGGCCACATCGGGCTGCGCCAGACGGTCGGCGAGAACGGCAAGAACGATGGCGTCCGACACCAGATCGCCCGCCTCCATCACGGCCTTTGCCTGACGACCCGCCTCGGTGCCTGCCGCCACGGCGGCGCGCAG
>JANMJC010000131.1:0-3983 GCA_031371185.1 Paracoccaceae bacterium
GCAGAATTTCCTGATAGGCTTCAACCACCTTGTCGCGCACCGCAGCCACGGTTTCGACCGCAAGCTGCGATTGCGCCAAGGCCTGCACCAAGGCGTGCGGATCGGCTCCGCCCGTCATGGCACTGCGCGACACCGCTTCGCTTTGCGAAAGCGTGTCGGCAAAACTGCCCGCCAGTTTGGCGAATCCCTCCCCGCCCGAAGGGCTGGGGGCGGCCGCGTCGCGCGCCTTGGCGTAACTGCTGGCAGCAAACGAGGTTCTGACATCCATTCTGGACCTTTCCCTTTCCTGTTAGCGCCGCAAAAGATCGAACAGGCTTTGCGTCATCTGCCGAGCCTGATCGAACATCTTGAGGTTCGCCTCATAGCTGCGCTGCGCTTCGCGCGCGTCAGCCATTTCAATCACCAGATCGACATTCGATCCGTCGTAATGGCCGGTTTCGTCGGCCAAGGGGTTGCCCGGATCATAGATGCGGCTCAGCGGGGACTGGTCCAGCGAGACCGGGCCGGGTTGCACGGTTCCATCTTCGACCGATTGCTGAAAGCTGATCAGTTTGCGGCGATAGCCCGGCGTGTCGGCGTTCGAGATGTTTTCGGAAACATGGCGCAACCGCATCGATTGGGCATCCATCCCCGAAGCGGCAAAGCTGAGCGCGGTGACAAGGTCTGCCATGGCTTACCTTCTTCCCAAGGCGGCGCGCAGGATGTCGGCGGCGTTCTTGTACACGGCCAGCGCCATGTCATGATCCTGCCGGGTCTGCGCCGCCCGCGCCATTTCGCCCTGCAGGGACACCGTGTTGCCATCCGGCGAGCCGGGACCATCGCGGACAATCGCAGTTGCGCCATCGCCTTGAGCAGACGTTCCCAGGTGACCGGGCCGCGTGGCCCGCATGCCCCCGCCCGCAGCGTCAGCCCATGCCGCGTCAAAATCGGGCAGGTCTTTGGCGCGAAAGCCGGGCGTATCGGCATTCGCGATGTTTTCGGCAATGACCCCCAGCCGCGCCCCGGAATGGGTGGCAAGGGCATTCGCCATTCGCATGATTTCCACGGATTCGAACATCGGGGCTTCTCCCTCGACCAACTTCATCAAGGCTTAAGGGTGATTCCTTTAGAAAGGGTTGCAGTGAACAAAGGGAGAATCCCGTGAGTGATGTTTTCGCGGCCCTGACGGCGGAAATCGACAAGGTAGGCGTCGCTTTTCCGGTGGGAAAGGTATCAAGGATTGGTCGCGGAACCCTGCGCGTGACCGGGCTTGAACAGGTTGCCGGTCTGGGCGACCGGGTGCGCATCGGCCCTTCCCTGACCGGAGAGGTCCTGGGTCTGGATCTTGACGGGATGATCGTGCTGCCCGACGGCATGACCGAGGGCCTGGGCATCGGGGCCCCGGTCCGGCTGGACGGTCAAAGCGCGATTTCGCCCGATGCCAGTTGGGTGGGCCGGGTGATCGACCCTTACGGTCGGCCGCTGGATGGCCGGCCGCTGTTTCCCGGTGCCATTGCCCGCCCGCTTCGCGCCTCTCCCCCCCCTGCGGCAACGCGGCGGCGGCTGGGCAACCGTCTGGAAACCGGCGTCGCGGCCTTCGACACCCTGCTGCCGCTGGTGCGCGGCCAAAGAATCGGACTGTTCGCCGGGTCGGGTGTGGGCAAGTCCACGCTTCTGGCCAAATTTGCCCGCGGGGTCGAGGCCGACCTTGTGGTCATCGCGCTGATCGGGGAACGCGGGCGCGAGCTGCGCGAATTCACCGAGCAGGTCCTGGGCCCCGAGGGGTTGGCGCGCGCCATCGTGGTGACGGCAACCTCAGATCAGTCTGCCCTTCTGCGCCGCCGCTGCGCCTGGGCGGCAATGGCCGTGGCCGAGCATTTTCGCGATCAGGGTCTGCAGGTACTGCTGCTGGCCGATTCCGTGACGCGCTTTGCCGAAGCGCACCGCGAGGTGGCCCTCGCAACCGGCGAGGAAGCCTCGATGCGGGGCTATCCGCCGTCGGTCAGCCCGGCGATCATGGGCTGGGCCGAACGCGCCGGGCCGGGGCCGGAAGGGTCGGGCGACATCACGGCGGTATTCTCGGTTCTGGTGGCGGGGTCGGACATGGACGAACCGGTGGCCGATATCCTGCGCGGCGTGCTGGATGGCCACGTCGTGCTGGACCGCAAGATCGCGGAGCGGGGGCGATACCCGGCAATCGACCTCTTGCGCTCGGTCAGCCGCAGCCTGCCGCATGCGGCCAGCGCCGAGGAAAACGACCGGATCGGCGAGGCGCGGCGGCTTCTGGGGGCCTATGACCGGGCCGAGTTGATGATTCAGGCCGGGCTTTACGCCAAGGGGTCGGACCCGATCATTGATGCCGCCATCCGCGTCTGGGCCGGGCTGGACGGGTTTTTGGCCGAAGATGCCCCCGAAGGCGGGGTTGCGGGCAGTTTCGCCCGTCTGGAAGAGATCCTGGCGCTGGCCCGCGCCAAGGGGTAACGCGGTTCAGAAACTGTGGTTGCGCGCCAGAGAGACGCTTTGCGACAGCATCATCATCACCGCGCTGGAACTGGCGGATTGCGAATCGTAGCTGGCGACTTCACTGCGCAGAAGGTAGGTCTTTATCAGCTTGCCCATGGTCTCGGGGCTGGCGAACTGCGACACCGCATCGGACCCGAACAGCGATTGCGCCCGCTCCTTGAACACCGCAAGCTGACGGTCGATGTCGATCGAGGCGATGGACGAGGGCAATCCCAGGGCGGTTTGCAGGACCGTGCGCATTGGCGTGTTGCCCAGAATCGTGTACCACTTGGTATCCTCGCCACCGGATTTGGCCGCAAGGGCCGTCAGTTCCCGTTCCGCATTCAACGCCAGACGGTAATCGCCGTTGGATTGGCCAACGGCGGATTCGAAACTGCGCGCGCGGTACAGGGCCAGGGTCTTGTCGGCAAAGTCGGAAAGCTGCGTGCGCGGCGTTGAAAAGTCGCCAAACCCGAAGGCGGCCGAGAATTTCTGGTACTGCTTGTCGGAAAGCCGGGTCGACAGGGCATCGGTCTTCAGCGTGCCATCCGCCAGAACCTTGCGGATAAAGGCCTTGGCGTTGATGTCGCCCTCAAGCCCATAGGCCGTCAGGGCGACGCGCAGCAGCCTTCGGTCGTTGACCAGATCATCGGCGGTCTTGACGCTGCCGATCCTGGCGCGAAAGTAATCTTCATCCCGGCGAATCCCGGCCGAACTGGCCATGGCGGCGGTTTGCGGAACCTGCGTGCGCTTCAGCGCGACCCAGCCTGCATACCCCGTTCCCAGAAGCGCCGGACTGAAGGTCATGACATCTGCGCCCCCATCAAACGCTCTTCGCGGGGCAGCAGGCTGCGCAGGGCTTTCAGCACCTGATAGTGTTGATCGTCCAGCACCGCGCGCGAGGCCAGGGTCAGTTGCTGTCGGCTGTCGTGGTCAGTCAGGACCTGCGAAAGCTGTTCAATTCCACGCAAAAGCTGCAGACGGGCCTCGCCGGCATCGGCATCGCCGGACAAGACCAGTTGCGCGATGTAACAGACCCGCCGCACCGGGGTCGTCACCTCTTCGGGATGAATCGCGTCGCGAAGCCGCAGGATATGCGCGTTGGGCGTCATCACCGCCAGCCGAGAGCGCTTTTCGCCGTTTTCAATGACCGCTCCGTTGATCAGCACCCGTTCATGCGGCCCGAGTTTCAGGACAAGACCGCTCATGCTGCGCTGGCCTCGCCCCGAAGTCCGCGCATGACGGCGGTGTTGATGTCGGCCAGCACCTCAACACTGGCGTCCTTGTTCAGGACGTCGCGGCTGTGCTTTTCGGTGAACTGATAGATGTAGAACAGCCGGGCGCGCAGGGCCACCGGCAGGCCGTTGGCGGGGTCTGCCACATCGGCGGCCAAAGTGGACCACAGGCGAAGGTTTTCGTTCAGCGCCGTGGCAAGAGCCGCGAAATTCTGGCGGCGTTCCGGCCAGGCATTCGTCAGGCGCTGCGTCGCCTGGGCCAAGAGA
>JANMJC010000020.1:0-15700 GCA_031371185.1 Paracoccaceae bacterium
CGTGGTCGACGTGCCCAATCCCAACGGTCTGGTTTCGCTGAACAATCAGGCCTATCAGATCTCGCCCGAGTCCGGCCCCTTCTATCTGTGGGATGCCGGCAGCGGGCCGACCGGGTCTGTCGTGGGCTACAGCCGCGAGGAATCCTCGACCGACGTCGCGGGCGAGCTGACGCAATTGATCACCACTCAGCGGGCCTATTCTTCCTGCGCCAAGGTCATTCAGACCGTGGACGAGATGCTGCAAGAAACCACCAACATCAAACGCTGATAAAGGGGGCCGGACATGACGATCTCGGGGTCCTTGTCCTCTGCGCTTTCGGGGCTGACGGCGGCCTCGCGCGCTGCCGAGATCGTGTCGTCGAACATCGCGAATGCCATGACCGAAGGTTACGGGCGTCGCGAACTGCAGCTTTCGGCGCGGGTCGTGGGGGCGGGCGGCCAAGGGGTGCGGATCAACGGTGTGCTCCGCGTCACCAATCCCGTCGCCATCGCTGACCGCCGTCTGGCGCAGGCCAGCAACGGCGAGAAAGAGGCCAGGGCCGCCTTTCTGCGGCGGCTTGAGGGCGTGATCGGTTCCCCGGACCTGCCGGGGTCGCTGTCGGGGCGTATTGCGGCGCTGGATCAGGCGTTGATATCGGCCGCCGCCCGCCCGGAAAGCGAGGCGCTGCTGTCGCAGGTTGCCAACGCGGCCAGCAACATCACGAGCCATCTGGCCCGCGCGTCGAATGACATTCAGGCTGCCCGAACCCGCGCCGACGATCAGATCCGGTCTCAGGTCGGTCTCGTCAACACGACCCTGGCCCGCATTGCCGAACTGAACACCGAGATACGGTCGAATTCGGGGACCGGGCGCGACGCTTCTTCCTTGATGGACCAGCGTCAGCAGGCGATCGACCAGATCGCCGCCATCATCCCGCTGCGCGAAATTCCCGGCGACGGTGGCACGGTTGCCTTGTACTCCTCAACCGGGGCCACGCTTCTGGAAGGGCGTCCGGCGGTGCTGGGCTTTACGCCGGTCGGCGCGATCTCGGCGCAGATGACGATAGGGTCGGGGGCCCTGTCGGGGTTGACCCTGAACGGGCGGGCGATTTCAGCCTCGGGCGAAAACAGCCTGATCGCCGGGGGCAGTCTGGCGGGAAACTTCGCGGTGCGCGACGAATTGGGGGTTCAGGCCCAGGGCCGGCTGGATGCCGTTGCGCGCGATCTGGTGGAACGGTTTCAGGACCCTGCCGTGGATCCGACGCTGGCCGTTGGCGATGCCGGGCTGTTCACCGATGGCGGTCTGGCCTTTGATCCGGGAAACGAGACCGGACTTTCGGCGCGTCTGCGCATGAACGCGGCCGCAGACCCGCTTCAGGGGGGGCAGTTGTGGCGCCTTCGCGACGGGCTGGGGGCCGCTGCCCCGGGCGCGGTCGGGGATTCCAGCCTGCTGAACGCCATGGGAGCGGCGCTGAATGCCGCCCGAGAGCCGGTATCCGGCGGCTTCATGGCCGGGGGCCGCAGCCTGTCGGTGCTTGCGGGCGACTATGTTTCGGCCATCTCTTCGGACCGGCTTTCGGCGGAAAGCGAGGCGACCTTTGCCCTGGGCAAGGCGGAAGCCTTGAAAACCATCGAGTTGGAAGAGGGCGTCGATACCGATGCCGAGATGCAGAAGCTCTTGATGATCGAACAATCCTATTCGGCCAATGCAAAGGTGATCCAGATGGTGGGCGAAATGATTCAAACGCTGATCGGGCTGTGACGCCATGTCGATAACCTCGCTTGGCGATCTTGCCCAGTCCATCATCCTGCGCCGCAGCAGCGCCGATGCCAAGGCGCAGATTCAGAAGTTGTCGACAGAGCTTACGACCGGTCTCGCCAGCGACCGCGCGGCCCATCTGTCGGGCAATCTGACGCCCCTGGCCGGCGTCGAGGCTTCGCTGGCCCGACTGAAGGGTTTTCACACCGTGACCAGCGACATGGGCCTGACGGCGGGGGTGATGCAGACCGTGCTGTCGACCGTCCATGACAATGCATCCGAATTGTCCAGTCGGCTGCTGGCCGCCGCTTCCAGCTTTTCGCCCGATCAGGTGGCGGCCGTGGCGCAGGAATCCGTGTCGCGGCTGGACACGGCCATGAGCGCGCTGAACACGCGCTATGGCGACCGGTCGGTCTTTGCCGGTGTGGCGGTCAACCAGCCCGCCGTGATCTCGTCCGAAGATTTGCTCGACCTGCTGCAAGGCGTGGTTGCCGGGGCCACAAGCGCCCAGGATGCAGAGGCGCGCGTGACCGGCTGGTTCAACGACCCGGCCGGGTTCGCTGTTCAGGCCTATCGCGGGGGGCGCCCGCTGGAGGGGGTTCTGGTCGCGCCCGGAGAGACGGCGCAACTGGATGTGACCGCACTTGACCCGGAGATCCTGCAGACCCTCGGCGCCATCGCCCTGCCGGCGCTGATCACCCGCGGGTTGCTGGCCGGGCAGGCCAGCGGGCAGGCCGATCTGGCCAAACGGGCCGGAGAGCGGTTGCTGGAGGGTGCGACCGGACGGGCGCAATTGGCCGCGCGTCTGGGAACCACCGAAGCTCAGCTTGACGGTGCGGCGACCCGCAATGCCGCGGAAACCTCGGCGCTTGAAATCGCCCGCGTCGATCTGATCGGCGTCGACAGTTTTGAAACCGCGACACGGCTGGAAGCCACGCAGACCCAGCTGGAAACCCTTTATGCCCTGACCGCGCGGATGCAGCGCCTGAACCTGGTGGACTATCTATGACCCGACCGGCCCGTCTTGTGACTTTGGCCGCCCTTCTTCTGGGCTTTTTCCCGTTGCTCGCACAGGCGGCGACGGTGCGCGTCAAGGATCTGGTCGAATTTGACGGGGTGCGCGGCAACGATCTGGTCGGCTATGGACTCGTCGTCGGTCTGAACGGCACCGGCGACGGTTTGCGCAACGCGCCCTTCACCGAAGAGATCATGTCGAACCTGCTGGAACGCCTTGGCGTCAACGTGACGGGTGAGGATTTTCGTCCCAAGAACGTGGCGGCCGTCTTTGTGACCGCCGCCTTGCCGCCCTTCGCCCGGACCGGCGGCAAGATCGATGTCACGGTTTCGGCGATCGGAGACGCCAAGAGCCTGCGCGGCGGTACCTTGGTGATGACACCCCTGAACGGTGCGGACGGCGAGATTTACGCCGTCGCCCAAGGCACCATCATTGCCGGCGGCGTCTCGGTTGAAGGTCAGGCCTCGCGCGTGGTTCAAGGTGTGCCTACTGCGGGGGTCATCCCGTCGGGTGCCCGGGTAGAGCGGGAGGTAGAGTTCGACTTTACCCAGATGACCACGATCCGCCTTGCCCTGCGCACGCCCGATTTCACCACGGCCGAACGGATCGAACGCGCCATCAACCGCGAGTTCGGGCGCAAGGCCGCGATGATGGACGATTCCGGCACGATCACGCTGGATGTCGAAAGGACCGGGTTGGAATCGCCGGCCCATGTGATCACCCGCATCGAAAATCTTGAAATCAGCCCGGATTCCAAGGCGCGCGTCGTGGTCGATCAGCGGTCGGGCACCATCGTGATGGGCGAGGATGTGCGGATCGGCCGGGTGGCGGTGGCGCAGGGCAATCTGACCCTGCGCGTCTCGGAGGCCCCGGTGGTGATCCAGCCCAACCCCTTCGCCAAGGGCGAAACCGTTGTCGTGCCGCGCACCCAGGCCGAAATTCAACAGACACCCGGAACCGGGCTGGCCGAAGTCGGTGAGGGCACGACGCTGTCAGAAGTCGTGGCCGGGTTGAACGCCCTGGGCGTGGCGCCCAACGACATGATCGACATCCTGAAAAGCATCAATGCCGCCGGTGCCCTGCATGCCGAGTTCATCGTGAACTGACGCGGTGCAGATCCTGACGGATGCTCGCGCACCGCACAGCGCGTTCACCGGCATGCGGGGGGCAGCGATTTCCTGTTCCATCCAGACCAGAACCGCTTTGGTCGCGTTGCGGGAAGACCCGGGCAGGGGCACCGAGGACCCCCGCCGCGCCTGCAGACCGCTGATGCAAACCCCGGGCAGCGACGGCTGCTTGTGGCCTTTCGGCCAAGGGGGCGCCGCCCGGGTGCGAAGGCGGATGACAGTGGGCTTTCGAGATGAAGGTACAAGAGGATCCGTTCCTGCCAGCGGGGCAGAAGGTGCGACGGCACAGCTACATGTAGCCGCGAACAAGGGCACTGGAGATCAGCGTCCAGCCGTCGGCCACCACGAAAAAGGCCAGTTTGAAGGGCAGCGACACGACCGCCGGAGGAACCATCATCATGCCCATCGACATCAGGATGGCAGAGGTGACGAGGTCGATCACGAGAAAGGGCAGATAGATCAGAAACCCGATTTCAAAGGCGCGGGCCACCTCGGACAAGAGAAATGACGGGATCAGCAGCGACAGGGGCGCATCGACGGGGGCAATGGTCGAGACACCGCGCAGGTTGGCGAGGGCCGTATAGGTGTCGGGGTCAAGCCGCGCCGACATGAAGCCGCGAAACGGGATCATGGTTTCGGTGAAGGCGGTGGGCAGGTCCATGGTGCCTTGCGCCAGGGGGTCCAGACCGCGCACCCAGGCTTCGGTCAGGACCGGGTCCATCACGAACCAGGTCAGGAACAGCGCCAAAGAGATGATCAGCATGTTCGGGGGCGCCTGTTGCAGGCCGATGGCCTGACGCAGGATCGACAAGACGGTGACAATAAAGGGAAAACAGGTGACCATGACCGCAAGGCCCGGCACCAGGCTGAGCACGGTCATCAGCAAGAGGAGTTGAATGGTGCGGCCCGACAGGGAATCGGAGCCGCCCAGATCAATCGAGATGGCCTGGGCGTTCAGGGGGCCGGCGGCAAGGATTGCCAGCAGGATCAGCCCCAAAAAAGCGCGGTGGGCTGGGCTCAAAGCCCGCCCCGCAGATTGGCGACCTCGGTCAGGCGCACGGCCAGTTGTCCGGCCTGATCGCCGTCCAGTTCCTGCAATTCGCCGCGCGCGATCAGGCGGTCGCCGACGTATAGTTCGACCGGGTCATCGACGCGGCGGTCAAGGGCAAGAACGGCGTCCTTGCCCAGTTTCAGCAGGTCGCGGATCATCGGCCGCGCCTTGCCGACCGAGATCACGACTTCGATCGGGACCTGCGCGAAGGGGTTGGCATCTGAAAGACTATCCATTGTCGGGTTCCTTCCCGTTCAGGGCAAAAAAATCATGTACGGCGTCGGCAATGCGTTTGACCGCATCGTCCAGGTCGATCTGCGTCTCGCCACCCTGAAAACGCAGATAGGCCTGACCTTCGCCCAGGGTCGGCTCGTCCTGCAGAACGACGGGCAGACCGGGGTCCTGCTCCAGGAAGGCTTCGACCGCAGGACGGGCGGCGGGGTTCAGAACCAGGGTGACCGGCGGCGAGGAGGCGCCCTCGGCCATGGGGCGCAGGGTTTCAAGGATCAGCGGCGCCAGCGAGGCCCGCGCCATCGGCGGCAGGATGCGTTCGACGATGCCGGTCAACAGCGGTTGCAGCGCCCGCAAGACGTGTTGGCGCGATTCGTGATAGGTAAAGCTGAGCGTTTGCAGGTTGCGCGCCAGATCGGTCCGCATCCGGGTCTGGTCATCCGATCCGGCAGAGACTGCGTCTTCCCATCCGGCCTGATAGCCGGTGTCGTAAGAGGCCAGTTTGGCCTCTTCCAGCGCAAGGGTGTCCATCACCAGGGTCTCGGCCTGGCCCGCAGGCTTGTGTTCGGTCTCGAAAACTTCCAGTTTCAGCGCCATCAGGCAGGCTCCTCATTCTGTTCCATCCAGCCGCGCAGAATTTCGACCGATTCGGTCTGACGCTCTTCAATCAGGCGCCGCAGCCGTTCCATCGGGTCAAGCGGGGTATCGCGGTCGCCGTCGATCAGCGATTGCGGGTCGTCGTCGGCGATCTCGCCGGTCAGAACCGGATTGCCGTCCGCACCGATCACTGGGGGCAGGGCCAGGGTCTGGCCGGGCCCACCCAGGGCGTTGCCAGCCGGGGCAAAGACCCGGCGCGAGGTCAGGATCGGGCGCAGCACGAACAGACCCAGGACAAGCGCGACAAGGGCCAGCACGGCAAGCTGGATCACCTGCATCAGGTCGATCGGGCCCATCCCGGCCAGCATCCCGGCCTCTGCCAGGGTGCCCTCAACGCCGACGGGCTGGAAATTCAGTGACTTCAAGGTCAGCACGTCGCCGCGCGCCTCGTCCAGCCCGACCGCGCTGGCGACCAGTTCGCGCAGGGCGGTCAGTTCACCCTCGGGGCGGGGGTCTTTGGTGATGGTGCCATCGGCGGCGGTCACATCGATGCCGTCGATGATCACGGCGACCGAAAGCCTGCGAATGTCGCCGGGCACTCTTACAACCTCGCGGCTGCTTTCGCTGACATCATAATTCAAACGCTCGGTCGATTCCCTGGTTTCGGACTTTTGCCCGCCGGCCGACCCGCCCGCCCCCTCGGGCAGATTGGAGGCGACCGTCACAGACCCGCCGTTCGACCCCTGCGACGTGCCGTCCTTTTCAAGGGTTTCGGAGGAGATCGCGACGCGGCCCTGCGGGTCAAGCCTGCGTTCGGTCAAGGTCTCGCGTTCGGTGACCAGGGCAACGGACACCTCGACCACGGCTTTTCCGGGGCCGACATGGGCCATCAGCAGCCGTTCGACATTGCGTTTGATTTCCTCGGCGCGGGACGAGGCGGCGGGCCCATAGCCCTGACTGTCCTCGTCATCCGTCATCAGGCCGCGCACCGAATCGATCACCGCCACGTCTTGCGGCTGCAGATTCAGAACGGCGGCGGCGACAAGGTGGCGAATGGCCTTGGCCTGAACCGGATCAAGACCCGAGGCGGTGGTGACCGTCACGCTGGCCGATGGTTTTCCATTGGGCAGGAAGGGCTGATTGGCCCCTTGGGCAATGTGCACCCGGGCCGTGCGGATCGAGGGGGTCGACAGGATGGTTCTGGCCAACTCCCCTTCCTTGGCGCGCCAATAGGCGGCGTCGAACATCTGCGATGTGGTGCCAAAGCCCGAAAGCTGATCCAGCAGTTCATAGCCGGTACCCGCGTTGGCAGGCAGGCCTTCGGCGGCAAGCGTCATGCGCAGGCTGTCGCGCAGCGAGCCATCGACGTTGATGGCATCCCCGACAATTTCATACGTCACACCGTGCTGTTCCAGGGCGGCGATGACATCGCCCGCCGCAGCCCGGTCAAGGCCCGCATAAAGCAATGTCATCTGCGGAGCCGCTGCCGAGCGGGCAAGGGCAAGAATTGCCAGAAACATCGCAATGGTCGTGCCCAGAACAATGATCTGCCGCCGCAGCCCCAGATTTTGCCAGATCGTGACCAGATTCTGCACGCGTACTCTCCATCGGGACTTCTGCCCGTTCCTCGCAGCTTTGACGGATCGGGCTTAACAATCGGTTAGTGTCCTTCTGCCAAAACTCGATTTGTAAAAGATCGGGAGGCTGCCTTGGCCGCTGAGGAAGAGCCGCAGGACGCGGCACCCAAGAAGAAGTCGAAACTCCCGTTGATTCTGGGGCTTGTGCTGTTTCTGGTCCTGGGCGGCGGCGGGTTTTATGCCGTCTATTCGGGGCTGATTCTGGGCACCCACACTGAAACGGCGGCAGAGGGAGCCGCGGCGGGGGCGCTGCCGGAAATCGCCTTTGTGCCGGTGGACGCCATCACCGTCACCCTGGGGCAGGGCGAGCAGGAGCGACATCTGCGGTTCATTTCGCAGCTTGAGGTCGGCAAGGAATTCAGTGACGAGGTCGCGCATCTGATGCCGCGCATTCTGGACGTGCTGAACGGCTACCTGCGAGCGATCGACCCGGCAGAGTTGGAAGACCCCTCGGCGCTGGTCCGGGTACGGGCGCAGATGCTGCGCCGTATCCAGATCGTCACCGGCGAAGGGCGCGTGCGCGACCTTCTGATCACCGAATACCTGTTGAATTGAGGGGGCGGCAATGGCGTTGATCGCAGACATGCTGATGGCGGCCGGGGCCTTCGGGGCCGCGATTTACTGCTATGTGCTGGCCGGGCGGCTGAAACGGTTTGCCGCCCTGGAATCGGGAATGGGGGGCGCGATCGCGGTCTTGTCGGTGCAGGTCGACGACATGACCCGGGCGCTGGAAGCGGCGCGCGGGGCAGCCATCGGCTCGGCTGGCAACCTTGAGGCGCTGACGCGGCGGGCCGAATCGGTGGCCGCTCGGCTGGAGTTGATGGTCGCCTCGATGCACGATCTGCCCGGTCCCGGGGCTGCACCGGCCGCGGCGCCTGGCCCCGCGCCAGCCCCCAGGTTGCGTCCGCGCGTCGTGCGCAGCCGTTTGGGCGATGACGATCTGGAGGCCGCGGAATGAGCGGACTTGTGCGAAAATCCGGCCCCGGAACCCTGGTGATCCTGTCGCTGTTGCTGGCCTCGTCGGGTGCATTGCGCCTTGGCGCCGAGGCGGGGCAGGTCATGGCCGAAACCAGGACATCCGTGGGATCTGGGGGGGGCGCTGAACCCTCGGACCCCGAAGCGGGCGTTCCGGCCGAATGCCCGGCGCCGCCCGCCGCCCTTGCCGCCGCCCTTGCCGAGCGGGGGGCCGAGATCGATACTCGGACCGCCATTCTGAATGACCGGATGGCCGCACTTGCCCTTGCCGAACAGGCCATCACCACGCGCATGGCCGAACTTGAGGCCAGCGAATCCAGGCTGCGCGCGACCCTGCAGATTGCCGATGGCGCCGCCGAAGACGATCTGGTGCGTCTGACCGCGGTCTACGAGGCGATGAAACCCAAGGATGCCGCCGCGCTGTTTTCAACCATGGAGGCAGAGTTTGCCGCCGGCTTTCTGGGCCGGATGCGCCCGGAAATCGCCGCGCTGGTCCTGTCGGGGATGAAACCCGAACAGGCCTACACGATTTCCGCCCTGATCGCCGGACGCAATGCGCTGGCCCCGAAGGAATGAATTGCAGGCATTCCCGGGGGCGCGGCTCAGGAATTCTTAACTTGAGCCTGCGAGGTTGGGCCGTGGGAATCTGAAGGGGTCAGCCAATGTTCGGGATCATCGGAATCGTTACAATCCTGGTGATGGTTTTTGGCGGATTCATCCTGCACGGCGGCTCGATGGAGCCGATCATCCACGCCTTGCCGTTCGAAATGATCATGATCGGCGGAGCGGCGGTAGGGGCATTTCTGGTGTCGAACGATCTGGCGGCGGTGAAGCAGACCGCAAGGGATGTCGGCAAGGTCTTCAAGGGCCCGAAGTGGAAGCCGGCCGATTTTCGCGATCTGCTGTGCCTGTTGTTCGAGTTGATCCGCATCGCCCGAACGAATCCGATCGCGCTTGAGGAACATATCGAACGGCCGCATGACTCGGCGATTTTCGGGCGATATCCCAAGATTCAGCATGACCATGAAACGACCGAGCTGATTGCCGACACGATGCGGGCGGCGTCGATGAATTACGACGATCCGCATCAGGTCGAAGAGGTGTTGGACAAACGCGTCGAGGCGGCGCTCGCCCACGCCATGCATTCCAGCCATGCCCTGCAATCCATGGCCGATGCCTTGCCGGCGCTTGGGATCGTGGCGGCGGTTCTGGGGGTTATCAAGACGATGGGATCGCTGGATCAACCGCCCGAGATTCTGGGCGCGATGATCGGATCGGCGCTGGTGGGCACCTTTCTGGGGGTGTTTCTGGCTTACGGATTGATGGGCCCCTTCGCGGCCCGGGTGAAGACCGTGGTCGAGGATGACGGGCACTTTTACCAGTTGGTGTGCGAGGTTCTGGTGGCCAACCTGCACCGTCATCCGCCGAACATCTGCATCGAAGTGGGGCGTCAGAACACGCCGCATCATGTCCGCCCGACCTTTTCGGATCTGGAAGAGGCGCTGCGGGCTCTGAAGCAAGAGGCGGCCTGATGCGAAGGATCGCGCTGGCCCTGATCTGCGGAGTGCTGGCAATGCCGCTTTGGGCGGCACCGGCGCGGGTCCTGTCAGGCGAGCACGACGGTTTCACGCGGCTGGTCGTGGAACTGGGCGATGACCTGGCCTGGACGATCGGCCGCAGTCCGGATGGCTACGAATTGCAGGTCGCCGGGCCCCTGCCCGATTATGATCTGTCCTTGGCATTCAAGGTGATCGGCACGACGCGCCTGGCCGCACTCTGGACGGACGCGGCGCGCGGAAGATTGCGCATCGGCATTGCCTGCGCCTGTCATGCCGCGCCGTTCCAGTTTCGCCCGGGAACCATCGTGATTGACCTGAAGGATGGTCCACCGCCCTTGGGTTCCGCTTTTGAACGGCCCTTGGATGCGGTCGAACCGGATCAATCCGCGGCAATGTCCGGGGCCGACAATGCCCTGGCCTTTGCCTGGGCGGACCGGGCCCTGGGTCAGACGACCGGTCTTGCCCTTCCCCCGGTCCATGACGGCGCCCGTCACTCTGCGCCGGCGACCCCGGACAGGGTTTCGGCCCCTTCCCGGACTGCGCCGATCGCCGTCGGTGAACCGGCCCCCGTCGCCCGGGCCCCGCGACGCCTGACCGAAGAAGCCATGCCTTTCGAACCGGCACCTCTTGATCCGGGTCTTGCGCCGCTGCGCGATGAACTGATGCGAGAGATCAGTCTGGGTGCCGCGCAAGGTGTGGTCGACATGCATCTTCCGCTGATGGCTGCAATCCCGACGCCCGCGGATCTGACCGTGCAGGCCACTCCGGATCAGGCGCGGGTGGGGTTGAATGCGCTGGATGCCTTGCCGCAACTGCGCATCACCGGCCCCGGGGAAGAGCCGACCCCTCTTGCCGCCGACGGGCAGGGTTGCCCCAGTGATGTTCAGCTTGATCTTGCCGCCTGGGGCGATGACCGGCCGGTCTGGGAACAGATTTCCGAAGCGCGCAACGGTCTGACGGGCGAGTTTGATCGCCCGAACCCGGAAGCCCTGCGCAAGGCGGTCCGGTTTCATCTGTTCGCGGGATTTGGGGCCGAGGCCCGCGATCTGTTGCGGGCCTATCCCGGGAATGACCCGGACGAGGGGCTTTGGGCCAGCCTTGCCTATGCGCTGGATGACGATGCCGATCCTGCCCTGGCGTTTCAAGCTTTTGGCGATTGCGACAGTCCGGCGGCGATGTGGGCCATGCTGTCCCTTCCGCAGCCGACCGGCGCAACCTGGAATGTTTCGGCCATTCAGCGCAGTTTTTCGGCGTTGCCGTTGCATCTGCGGCAGTTGCTTGGCCCCAGACTGGTCGAGGCGATGGTTTCGCTTGGGCATGCAGAGGCCGTCCCGGTCATCACCAATGCCATTCGCCGCGCCGGGGGTTTGGAAGACCGAGGGGTGCAGTTGATGGAGGCAGAAGTTGCCGCCGAGACCGGCGATCAGGCGACGGCGGACGCGCTCTTGCAAAAGCTGATCAAGGATCCCGGCCCGGAATCGGCAAAGGCGACAGTTGCCCTGATCGAGGGCAAGGCGGCCCGCGGACTGCCCGTCGACTCCAGGGTCGTCACCGAACTGGAGGCGCTGGCGGTGGAATACGAATCCTCGTCCGATGGGCCGCGCTTTCTCAAGGCGCTCATCCTGGCCCGGGCCCTGTCGGGCGACTTTCGCCGCGCTTTCTCCGAAGCGCCGGTTGACGCCGATCTGCAAGCCAGACTTTGGCGGTTGCTGTCGGTCCTGGGGACCGACGATCTTGTGTTGGAGGTGGCCACCCTTGCCCCCGGCGATCCCGCCCCGGTCGCGGGCCACGACGTGGCCGCCGTGTTGGCACAGCGGTTCCTGACACTTGGTCTGCCTGCACAGGCGGCAACCTGGCTGTCGGCGGCATCGCAGGTGGACCCGTTGCTTGCCGCCCGTGTGGCCCTGGCCCGGCATGACGGTGCTTCGGCCCTGGCATATCTTCAGGGTATCGCGGGCGAAGAGGCGCTGACCCTAAGGGTCAAGGCGCTGATCGAGACCGGAAAAGACGCCGAAGCCGCGCAGGAACTGGCCGCCTCGGGGGATCTACCGGCAGCGACCTCGGCCCTTGGGCGCGCGCGCGATTGGGCTGGGTTGCAGGATCAAGGTCAGGCCGAATGGCAAGCCGCAGCACAGGCAACGCTTGCAGATCCCCTTGCCGGTGCTGCCGTCCCGCCCGCAGGCCCGCTGGCCGAAGGTGCGGCGCTGGTCGCGCAGTCCCAAGCCACCCGCGCGGCCCTGACGGCCCTTTTGGACACCGTCCCGGCCCCGGAAAAAACCACCAACTAGGGCGCGCGACAACACTTCGGAAAGGTCTGGCAACTAGGGTTTCCTTGATGACCCGCAAAGCGGGGGGAATGGCGGAGAATCCGATGCCAAAGGCGAGTCTCGCGGGCCTGTGCCAGGCTTTTGTGCTGTGGTCTGTTCTGGTGCTGCCGGCAGGGGCCATGCCCGATCCGGCGGCCCTGTGCGATCAGGCGGCGCACCGGGCCGCCCGGCTGGAGGGCGTTCCCCTGGACATCCTTCTGGCGATCACGCGCGCCGAAACCGGACGCAGCGACGGGCAGGCCGTGCGGCCCTGGCCCTGGACGATCAACGTTGCGGGGCAGGGCGGCTGGTTTGAAACGCCGCAAGACGCGCTTGACAAGGCCCAAACCGTGCTGGACGCGGGCAAGGAAAACTTTGATGTGGGCTGCTTTCAACTGAATTACCGCTGGCATGGCGCGGCCTTCGCCTCGCTTGAGGCGATGTTCGACCCCGAGGGCAATGCAGACTACGCCGCGCGCTATCTGGCGCAGCTTTATGCAAAGTCCGGAAGCTGGGCGCAGGCGGTGGCCGATTACCACTCGAAGACCGACGCGCTGGCCGACATCTATCTCGCCCGGGTCGAGGCGCTTTTGGGGGGCGGACTGACGCCAGAGGGGGGGCATGGCGATGGCCAGACGTTGCCTACCGAGGTGATCGCCTTGCGTCAGAACCTGTTTCCGCTGTTGCAGCGGGGCGATGCCGGAGCAATGGGGTCGTTGGTGCCGCAGACCAAAAGCCGCGGATCATTGTTCGCGGTGAAATCTTGAAGGTGCTCGCCATGCTGCGCCCCGAGGTCCTGTTCCGCCCCACCATCCTTCTGGCCCTGGCGCTGATGGGGATCATCGTGATGATGATCCTGCCCGTGCCGGCGTGGATGCTGGACGTGGGGCTTGCGATCTCCTTCTCGTTGGCGATCCTGATGCTGACGATCACGCTTTTCATCGAACGCCCGTTGGATTTTTCGGCCTTCCCCACGATCCTGCTGGCCAGCCTGATGCTGCGTCTGTCGTTGAACGTCTCTTCGACCAAGCTGATCATCGGGGAGGGCCATACCGGAACCGACGCCGCGGGCCATGTGATCGAAGGTTTTGCCGAATTCATCATGGGCGGCAATATCCTGCTGGGCGTGGTGATCTTTCTGGTGCTGATGATCGTGAATTTCGTGGTCATCACCAAGGGTGCGGGTCGAATGGCCGAAGTGGGCGCGCGATTCGCGCTTGACGGGATGCCGGGGAAGCAATTGGCGATCGACGCCGACATGGCCGCAGGGGCCATCACCCATGCCGAGGCGCGGGCACGACGCGAACGCGAACTGGCGGAGACCAACTTTTTCGGCTCGCTGGACGGCGCGTCCAAATTCGTGAAGGGCGACGCTGTAGCGGGCCTGTTGATCACGCTTCTGAATATCGTCATGGGTCTGATCATCGGGGTCGCGGTTCACGGGATGGAGCTGGGGAAAGCCTTTGAAACCTATGCGATCCTGACGGTCGGAGACGGCCTGGTCAGCCAGATCCCGTCGGTCATCGTTTCGGTTGCCGCGGCGCTCTTGTTGGCGCGGGGCGGGGCGCAAGAAGCCACGGATGTCGGGTTCGTGCGCGAACTGGGGCGTTATCCTGGCGCCCTGGGGACGGTGGCCTGCCTGATGGCCTTGTTCGCGCTGGTGCCGGGCATGCCTTTTGTCCCGTTCATGGCGGGCTCGGTGACCCTGGGCATCGCGGCCTATTTTGCGGCCAGAAAACAGATGGTCAAGGCCGCCAATACCCCGGCCGAGACCGCGCCCGTGCCCAAAAAGACCCTGGGCGACATCCTGGACTTCGACGACATCCACATCGAGTTTTCGCCCAATCTGATCGCGATGGTGCTGGATCCGGCCACCGGGCTGGATGCGCGCATCGCCAACATGCGCAACCATGTCGCCGCCCAATACGGGCTGATCCTGCCCGAGATCCGCCTGACGGATGACGCCATGCTGCCGGTCGGCACCTATCGCATCCGTTTGCAGGGGGTTGAACGGGTGAAAGACCGGCTCATGCCTGACCGCGCCCTGGTTCTTCTGGCCGAAGGCACGACCGCCCCGGACGGAATTGACGTGAAAGAGCCGGTCTATGGGGCCGCCGCGCGCTGGATTCTGGCCGACGATCAGGAAGAGGCGGTGCTTGCAGGCCTGACGGTGGTCTCGCCTCCCGAAGTTCTGGCCACCCATCTGCTGGAGGTGATCCGCGGCAATCTGGCGCGTCTGTTGTCGCTGCGCGGCCTGCGCCGCCTGATGGAAGAGTTTACCCGCGTTTCCGACCCGGCTCGGGCCGAGGCGAACCGCCGGTTGCTGGACGAGCTGGTGCCGGACAAGGTTTCGATCGAACTGCTGCTGACGGTGCTGCGCCTGCTGCTGGAAGAGCGGGTTTCGGTGCGCAATCTGCCCCTGATCCTTGAAGCCGCCGCCGAGGCGCGCAGCCTGGGCAGCCCCGAGGCGGTGGCAGAACACGTGCGCCAGCGGCTTGGCTTTCAGATGGTGGCCGAACTCAAGCGCGACGACGGGACGATTCCGCTGATCCAGCTGGCACCGGAATGGGAAAAGACCTTTGCCACCCATCAGATCGACGGCGAACGGGGCCTGCGCGATGTGGCGCTGCCGCCCGATCAGTTTTCCAAGCTTGCCAATGCCATTGCCGACAAGTTCCAGAAGGCGGCCGAGGCCGGGAATTTTCCCGCGCTTGTCACCTCGACCTTGCGGCGGCGCTTTTTGCGCACGGTGACGGTTGCCAAGGGTCTGAACGTGCCCGTCCTGTCCTATGAAGAGATCGGGATGGAGGCGCGCCCGGCCCTTGTCGGGGTGGTGGCCGCCTGATGGAGCAAATCCTGACCATCGCCACCCAGATGTCGGGACAGTCGCAAGACTGGCTGTGGGCGGCGTTGCTGGTGTTTCTGCGCCTGGGCGCTGCGATGTCGGTGATGCCGGCCTTTGGCGAAACCGTGGTGCCGCAACGGGTGCGGCTGGTTCTGGCCTTGGCCTTCAGCGCGGTGGTTCTTCCCGCCAGCCTGCCGCCCGTGCCGCCGCCGCCCGGTCTTGGCGCTGCGGGAACCGAGGTTGTGGTCGGCCTGATGCTGGGCATCGGGATGCGGCTTTTCGTTCTGGCCTTGCAGACGGCGGCGGTGATTGCCGCCAACGCCCTGTCTCTGGCGCAATTGTTTGGCGGAACCGGGCCCGAACCGCAGCCGGCGATCGGCAATCTTCTGACCATGTCCGCGCTGGCCCTGGCCGTCGCGATGGGCCTGCATGTCAAGGTCGCAAGCCTTTTCATCCTGTCTTATCAGGTGCTTCCCGCCGGCTCGTCCCTTGCCCAATCCGATCTGACCGAATGGGGCATCGCGCACATCACCAGCACCTTTGCCCTGTCCTTTTCGCTGGCCGCGCCCTTTGTTCTGGCCTCGGTTGTCTACAACCTGGCGCTCGGCATCATCAACCG
>JANMJC010000149.1:0-21997 GCA_031371185.1 Paracoccaceae bacterium
CCCGACGATGGTCGCCCCGGACCGCGAGACGCCGGGAACCATTGCAAGACACTGGAACAGCCCAATGATCAGCGCCTTGCGGAAAGGCAGCGCCGAGGCGTCGTGGTTGACCGCGGGCGGCGTCACCCTGTCCACCAGCAGCAAGACCACCCCGCCCGCGATCAGCATCACGGCGATCAGCATGGGCGTCTCGAACAGGACGGATTTGATGAAATCATGCGCCAGAACCCCAAGCACGGCGGCGGGCAGAAAGGCCAGCAGCACCGAAACCACAAAGCGCTGGCTGGCGGGGTCCTTGTGGATCGTGCCGAAGACCTGGATCAGCTTGGCGGCATAGACCACCATCAGCGCCAGAACCGCGCCAAGTTGGATCACCACCTCGAATGTCTTGCCCGCCGACTGAAAGCCCAGAAAATGCGCGGCCAGCAGCAGATGCCCGGTGGACGACACCGGCAGAAATTCGGTCAGCCCTTCAAGCAGGCCCAGAAGTGCCGCCAGGATGCTGTCGCCCACGGATCAGACCTTGCGCAGGTTCTTGGCCGATTCCTTGATCGCGGCGTATTGGCCCGAGGGGCGGAAGCGCCACAGATATTCGGGGATCACCGCCCCCATCGCAGTCGCCTCGATGCCCAGAGCGGCCAGCGTTCTGGCCCCGTGGGCAACCACATTGTCAGACTTCAGGCTGTCAACCTGATCGCGGGTCAGGATCTTGTTCGAGATCAGGCCAAGGGTGACGGCCGATGCGAAATCCAGCACGGCTCCCATGATCTTGCCGACAAAGAACGGCAGGTTGATCACCAGACGGCGGCGACGGATCACGCCCAGCATGCGGTGAACCAGACCCGAAAGCGTGTCGACCTCGGGGCCGCCCAACTCGTAGATGCCTGCGGGGGCCGTGCCCAGCACGCCCTTGACCGCCGCTTGTGCAACGTCGCCGACGTGCACCGGCTGAAACCGCGTGTTGCCGCCCACCAAGGGCAGAACCGGACCCAGCCGCGCCATGCCGGCAAAGCGGTTGAAAAAGCCGTCTTCGGTGCCGAAAATGACCGAGGGGCGCAGGATCACCGCGCCCGGAAAGGCCGCCAGAACCGCCGCCTCGCCCGCACCCTTGGACCGGGCATACAGGCTGCCGCCGTTCACATCGGCGCCGATGGCCGAGATCTGGACCAGATGCGCCACGCCTTCCCTTGCAGCGATCTGCGCAATGCGGCCCGCAGCCGTGGACTGAACCGCGTCGAAGTTGTTGGCGCCCATCCGGTCGAAGGTGCCCACACAGTTGACCACCGCATCGGCCCCGGCCAAGGCGCCCCGCACCGAAGCATCGTCGCGGATGTTGCAGAACACCGGTTCAACCTGACCGACCGCGCCGTAGGGTTTGACGAACAGCGCCTCGTTCGGGCGGCGCACGGCGACCCGCACGCGCCAGCCCTCTTTCGCCATCCGCTGCGCGACATAACGCCCGACAAAACCCGAACCCCCGAAGATCGTCACAAGTTTCGACATTCAAAACGCCCCTTTGGTCCCGGCCGGAATTGGTTCCTAGATAGCTTTGACGCGACAGGCGGGCAAGGCCAAAGGCGCGCGGCCGACCCGCAACGCTTTTTCGCCCAATTCCGTGCCGATCCCGGTTGACTCCCCCTTGGCGCTTGAGTACATCGCCCCCACGACACTTGCCCTGGTGGCGGAATTGGTAGACGCGCTGGTTTCAGGTACCAGTGTTGCAAGACGTGGAGGTTCGAGTCCTCTCCTGGGCACCATCGTTCCAAAGAAAACCCCGCAGCCTTAATTGGTTGCGGGGTTTCTTTGTTTTCAGCCTTCGGGAGCCAACGGCACAGGGACAGATCTGGCGCCATCGCCGGTCAAACGAAAACGCCGGCCCCGAAGGACCGGCGTCTTGCAGGATCGCGCGAAGTGTCAGGCCAGCGAGCGCTGAATTTCCTCGCGTTCGAAGATCTCGATGACATCGCCGGCGCGGACGTCTTCATAGCGTTCAAAGGCCATGCCGCATTCCTGACCGGACTGCACTTCCTTGACCTCGTCCTTGAAGCGTTTCAGCGTTTTCAGCGTGCCTTCGTGGATGACCACGTTGTCGCGCAGCAAACGCACCCCGGCGGACCGGCGCGCAATGCCTTCGGTCACAAGACACCCGGCCACGTTGCCGATGCCGGTGATCTTGAAGACCTCCAGAATCTTGGCGTAACCGATGAAATTCTCGCGCACTTCGGCTTTCAGCAGACCAGAGGCCGCCTGCTTGATGTCGTCGATCAGGTCATAGATGATCGAGTAATACCGGATCTCGACGCCTTTTTGCTGGGCCGCCGCCCGGGCCGTCGCATTGGCCCGCACGTTGAATCCGATGATCGGCGCGTTCGATGCCTCGGCCAGGTTCACATCCGAATCGGTGATGGCACCAACCCCGGAATGCAGGACCCGCACCCGAACCTCGTCGTTGCCGACCTTTTCCAGCGCTTGCACAATGGCTTCGGTTGATCCCTGAACATCGCCCTTGACCAGGATCGGCAGTTCCGAAACCGACTGGTCGGCCTTGGCCTTGGCCATAAGCTGTTCCATCGTGGTCGCCGCCCCGACGGCGGCGCGCTTGTCCTTGGTGGTCTTTTCGCGGTAGGCGGCAATTTCGCGCGCCTGCGCTTCGGTTTCCACCACGTTCAGCGTGTCGCCCGCCGAGGGCGTGCCTGACAGGCCCAGAACCTCGACCGGAACCGAGGGCCCGGCTTCGGTCACGGTTTCGCCCTTGTCGTTGATCAGGGCGCGCACCTTGCCCCACTGCTCGCCGACGACAAAGATGTCGCCTTTGCGCAGGGTGCCGTTCTGCACCAGAACCGTCGCGACCGGACCCCGGCCCACGTCCAGCTTGGCCTCGATCACGGCGGCTTGCGCGGCGCGGTTCGGGTTGGCCTTCAGTTCCAGGATTTCGGCCTGCAACGCGATGGCTTCCAGCAGATTGTCCAGGCCCTGACCGGTCTTGGCTGAAACCTCGACGTCCTGCACTTCGCCCGACATGGCCTCGACGACCACCTCGTGTTGCAACAGGTCGGTGCGCACCTTGGTCGGGTTCGCGTCGTGCTTGTCGATCTTGTTGATCGCGATGATCATCGGCACCTTGGCGGCCTTGGCGTGGTTGATCGCCTCGATCGTCTGCGGCATCACGGCGTCATCGGCCGCCACCACCAGCACCACGATATCGGTCACCGAAGCGCCGCGCGCCCGCATCGACGTAAAGGCCGCGTGGCCCGGCGTGTCGAGGAAGGAGATCAGCGCGCCACTCGCGGTTTTCACCTGATAGGCGCCGATGTGCTGGGTGATGCCCCCGGCTTCGCCCGACACCACATGGGTCTTGCGGATCGCATCCAGAAGACTGGTCTTGCCGTGGTCGACATGGCCCATGATGGTCACGATCGGCGGGCGCGTGATCAGGTCTTCCTGCGTGTCCACCACCGTGTCGATGACTTGCTCCACATCCGAATCCGACACGCGCACCGCCTTGTGGCCGAATTCCTCGATCACCAGTTCGGCGGTGTCGGCGTCGATGGACTGGTTCACAGTCACCATCAGACCCATCTTCATCAGCGATTTCACCACATCGGCCGACCGTTCGGCCATCCGGTTGGCAAGTTCGCTGATCACGATGGATTCGGGCAGTTGCACGTCGCGCACCTGCTTTTCGGGTTTCATCTGCAGGCCAAGCGCCTTTTGGCGGGCCTTTTCCTGCTTGCGCTTCATCGCGGCCATCGAACGCTGGCGACCGCCCTCGTCCGAGGTGGCATCCGACAGGGTCAGCTTGCCCGAACGGCGGCCTTCGTCGCCCTTGGTCTTGCCACGGTCACGCTCGGCATCACGCTCGCGCTCGGTCTTGCGTGGGGCAAGGCCGGGCTTGGCGGCGGTCGGCGCATTGCTGCGGTCGTCGGCGGCGGGCGCGGCGGCAGGCGACGGTCGGCTGCGCCCACCAGCGGCACCGGTCGGCTTTTCGGCCGTGGTTGCCGTCGGGGCCGCTGCGACCGGCTGGCGGCGCTGCGTTCCCAGAATGTCGGCCTTGCGCGAGACCGCCTGACTGGCGGCCTCGGCTGCGGCTTCGGCTTTCAGGCGCACGTCCTCTTCGGCCTTGGCCCGCATCGCCGCTTCGCGCTGGCGCTCTTCGCGTTCCTTGGTCTCGTTTTCCTCGCGCTTGCGCTGGCGCTCGACCTCGCGCTCTTTCTCGTCGGCGGCGCGCTTGGCGGTGTCTTCCTGTTCGCGGGCCCGGGCCACCTTCAAGGCGGACAGACGACGCTCCATCTCGGCATCGGAGATCCCGGCCGGGCGGCGCGACGTGTCGCTGACCGCGGCGGCCACTGCGGCACCCGCGTTGCCGGGAGCCGGGGCCCCCGTTGCCGGTTTTGTCGCCTGCGCGGGAACGACCACGCGCTTGCGTTTGGTCTCAACCACCACGGCATGAGTCCGGCCATGGGAGAAGCTTTGCTTCACCGATCCCGAACGCGTGCCAGCCCCAAGGCCAAGGGGTTTTTTGCCGTCTGTATCGCTCATACGTCCTTCGTATCCTTCCCGGCAGATTTTCTGCCGACCCGCTTTACCGTCATGCCGCGCACGCCAGAAAGCCTTGCCGCTTCCTCTACAACACGCGTTGTGAGTCTTCCAGCCGCAAGCGCGGCGTGTATCGCACGTTCGCGGCCGAATGCCAAACCCAATTCCCCCGACGTCAGGCAGCCGATCAGGCTTTCCGGACCCTCGGGGGGATAGAGCTTGTCCTTGCCGCGTTCTGACCCGTCAGAGGCCTGAATCAGCACCTCTGCCTTGTCCTTGTTCAACCAGTCCTTGACCTTCTCGAAGCCGCAAACCGCATCTCCGGCCTTTCGGGCCATCGAAATGTAGTCAGCCACCCGACGGGCAAGCTGGGTTTCAACCAGCGCAACCATGTTTTCAGGCAAAGTGACCGGCTGTTTCGCCGCGCGGGCGAACAGGCCCTTGCTCGCGGCCTTTTCCAGCGCGTCCTTGCTGGCTGTCACATATATTCCGCGCCCCGGCAAGCGGCCAAGCACGTCGGGCACCATCATGCCATCCGGCGCCAGGCAAAAGCGGATCAGACCCGCTTTCGGCTGGCTCTCCCCGGTAACGATGCATTTTCGTTCAGGGTCTTCGTGCATATGATCCCGGCCGCCGCGTGTCAGGGCGATACTCCGAGGCCTGAGATCAGGCCCCGGCCTCCTCTTCGGTGTCTTCGACCGCGCCGGTCATCTCGGTGGGGTCAACCCAGCCCAACATGACCCGCGCCGTCATCACCAGATGCTGCGCCTCTTCCAGGCTCATGTCGAACTTCTCCAAAACGCCCTCGTCCTTCTTGCGCTGGCCATTTTCCGTGGTCCAGCCTCCTGCCAATTCCCAATCGGCGCAGGTTGCGAAATCTTCCAGGGTCTTGACCCCGTCCTTGGCCAGCGCCTCCAGCATCTGGGGCGTCAGACCCTCGAACTCGGCCAGGCTGTCTTCGACGCCCAAGGCACGCGCGGCTTCCAGAGCCTTGCGGTTCTGCTCTTCCAGATAATCGCGGGCGCGGGCCTGCAATTCGCCGGCGGTGCCTTCGTCAAAGCCGTCGATCGACGTCAGCTCGTCCATATCGACATAGGCGACTTCTTCAAGATTGGTGAAGCCTTCCGACACCAGCAACTGGGCCATCATCTCGTCGATATCAAGATTGTCCATGAACAGCTTGGTCCGCTCGGCAAACTCGGCCTGACGGCGGGCGGATTCGTCGGATTCGGTGACGATGTCGATGTCCAGACCGGTCAACTGGCTGGCCAGACGCACGTTCTGACCACGGCGGCCAATGGCCAGCGACAACTGCTCGTCCGGGACGACGACTTCGATCTTGCCGGCGTCTTCATCGACCACGACCTTCGACACCTCGGCAGGCTGCAGCGCGTTCACCAGGAAGGTCGCCTGATCCTGATTCCACGGAATGATGTCGATCTTTTCGCCCTGCAATTCGTTCACCACGGCCTGCACCCGGCTGCCGCGCATCCCCACGCAGGCGCCGACCGGGTCGATCGAGTTGTCATAGCTGATGACCGCGATCTTCGCGCGCGAACCGGGATCGCGGGCCACGGCCTTGATCTCGATGATGCCGTCGTAAATCTCGGGCACTTCCATCTTGAACAGCTCGGCCATGAACTGCGGGTCGGTACGCGACAGGAAGACCTGCGGTCCGCGTGCTTCGCGGCGCACGTCCTTGATATAGCAGCGGATGCGGTCGTTGGGGCGGTAAGCTTCGCGACCGATCTTTTCGTTGCGGCGCAGAATCGCCTCGCCGCGCCCGATATCGACGATCAGGTTGCCATATTCCTCGCGCTTGACCACGCCGTTGATGATGGTGCCCTTGCGGTCGCGGAATTCCTCGAACTGGCGATCACGCTCGGCCTCGCGGACCTTTTGCAAGATCACCTGCTTGGCCGATTGCGCGGCGATGCGGCCCAGATCCACGGGCGGCACATCGTCGATCACCTCGTCGCCGACCTTGGGGTCGGGCAGGTAATTCTTGGCCTGCTTGACGGTCAGTTGCGCATGGTGGTTTTCCACCGCGTCATCTTCCACGACGGTGCGGATGCGGGCAAAGGTGGCGCGGCCGGTCTTGCGGTCGATCTTCACCCGAATGTCGTTGTCCGCGCCATAGCGCGACTTGGCGGCCCGAGCGAGGCTGTCTTCCATCGCCTGGATCACCAGTTCGGGGTCGATCATCTTCTCGCGGGCGACAGCCTCGGCGGTTTGCAAAAGTTCAAGCTGGTTGGCAGATGTAATCGCCATTGGGTCTCTCCCGGCTCAGTGTCTGGTATCAGAATTGGGTTTCGTCTGGGGGGCAGGCTCTTCGTCCTCGTCCCCTTCGGAGGTCTCGATCTCGTCAAACTCGGTCTCGTCAAACGCGCCCGAGACTTTCTTTTGCCGCAGCATTTCGGCGATCAACTGGTCGGTCAGGATCAGCTTGGCATCCGACAGCCAGTCGAATTTCAGGCCGATGATGATCTCTTCGCCACCTTCGCCGATGTCGATCAGCACTTCGTCGCCCTCGACCCCGGCCAGCCCGCCCTTGAAGCGGCGGCGCCCGTCGATCAGTTCGGTCGTCTCGATCCGGGCCTCCCAGCCCTTCCAGACGTCAAAGTCTTTCAGACGGGTCAGCGGGCGGTCGATGCCGGGCGACGAGACTTCGAGGATATAGTTGTCTTCAACCGGGTCTTCGACGTCGAGCACGGCGGACACCGCGGTTGAAATCTCGCCGCATTCATCCACGCCGATGCCGCCCTCGGGGCGTTCGGCCATGATCTGCAGGATGCGGGTCTTGCCGCCCATCAGACGGATGCGCACCAGTTCAAAGCCCATGCCTTCGATGACCGGGGTCACGATCTGGGCAAGGCGTTGGTCGATGGCGGTTTTGGCGATCAGGTCGGACATAAGCGTGTTCGGGGTTCCAGAAATGAAAAACGGGCCAAGCGGCCCGGGCAGATTTCTCGGTCGCTTCAGGTTTGGACCCTGAAACTGCTGTTGAAGGCGATATAGGACGGTCAGCGCGGGATTGCAAGAACATTGGCGCGGGGCCGGGACTGGGACCAGGGTCCGCTTGACCGGGCCTGTTGCGCGCCCTACCACCCTTTTGGAACCCGGTTTGCAAAGGTACGGTCATGCGCCTTTTTCCCACGATCTGCGGCCTGGCCCTGATGGTTATCGCCGCCCCGCCTGCCGCCGCGAGAACCCTGGAATGCAGCGCCGATCTGGCCGGGCAAAAGACCGCGCTTCTGTTTGAAAGCGACAGCGTCGGTTACCGGTCGATCTGGGAAAAATGGAGCCCGCTGGCCCCCGAATGCCCGTCGCAGGCCATTCTGCTGGCGTTGAAGCCTGAGATCGTGCTGGAGGGCGATAACGGTTTTGCCGATTATTGCCTGCTGACCGATCCCGAAACCGGCGCCTATCTGGCCGTGGTCAAGGACACCTCCGACCGTTTTGGCCGCTGCAAGACCGAAGGCCGGGTGTGCCGGGCGTTTCGGGGCGCCAAAGAGCTGGCGGGGACGGCGGTCAGCGGGACGTTTGACGTGCTGACCTCGCCCGCAACGATCGGTCAGGTCGGCATCGCGGCCCTGACCCCGGCGGCCGGGGGCGGCTCGGTTCTGGCCGGAACCGTCAGCAGCCTTGGCGCGGCGGCCAGTTCTGCGGTGTCCCTCGTCAGCGCGCCCGCTGTGGCGAGCGGGGCTGTTGCCGGGGCCGTGGTGATCGGCGGGGCAGTTTTGATCTGCAATCACCAGAATTAAGGCGATTTAGCCAAGCGCCTTCCAGAAAACCACCTTGTCATCCCCCGCCGCCCAGAAGTCCCTGATCCGGGCTTCCTCGGTGTATCCATGATGGCGATAAAACGCACGGGCCTGCGCAAAACTGTCCGTGCCCGAAGTTTCCGCGATCAGGATGCGCTGCCCGCGTTCCCGAAGCGCCTTTTCCAGATGCAAGATCAGCGCCCCGCCGCACCCGCCGCCCTGATGCAGGGGCTGAACCGCGATCGCCAGCATGTTCCACGCCCCGTCCGCCAACTCCTCGGCCGCCGCAAAACAAAACCCGGCAGCCTGCCCGCCAACCTCGCAGGTCAACCAAACAGAAGTGGGTTCCTCGCCCGACAAAAAGCCCTCGATCATCGCAGGCAGCATGTCGCCGGGGAAAAGCCCGGTCTCGTCCAGCACCCCCTGAAGGCCCGCAAGATCATCCTGCCCGGTCGGTCTGATTTTCATCGGGTTTTCCTTCCTGATCTGGCCCATGTCGCGAGGGCGGCAGGGCGCCATGGACCATTGGAGCTGTCCATCAGCCCGTTCGTTGGCGGGGTTTCGATCCCTTGGTTCCGTCCTTCAATCATTTCAAAGGCAAGGGCGGGCGCCCGGCGATCACCCGGCCTGCGGGGCGATGAAGGCCGATTACGCCCGCAGCGCATTCGTGGCCGCCACCAGTTCCGCAGAAATCCCCGGTTCCGACAGGGCATGGCCTGCAAAGGCAACGATCTTCAACTCGGCCCTCTGCCAGCCTTGCGCCAGCCTCCATGCCGACACCGGCGGGCAGACCATGTCATAGCGCCCCTGCACGATGGTGGCCCCGATCCCTTCGATCGCGGCGCGGTTCTGCAGGATCCAGCCGTCGTGTTCCAGAAAGCCCATGTTGATGAAATAGTGGTTTTCCAGCCGTGCAAAGGCCCGGGCATATTCCGAAGGCCCCTCGCCCCACTGGCCATTGCTTTGCACCGAGGCCAGCGCGTTTTCCCAGGCCGACCAGGCCCGCGCGGCGCGAATTTCTGTCCCCAGATCGCCGCAGAACAACAGCCGGTGGTAGGCCGCGATGGGGTTTTCCCGCTCGGCCGGGTCAAGCGGAGCCAGAAATCGCTGCCACAGGTCGGGAAAGAACGCCCCGACCCCGCCGCCATAAAACCAGTTCAGTTCACCTTGAGTCGACAGGAACACCCCGCGCAGCACCAGATGTCGCACGCGGTCAGGGTGGGTGATGGCATAGACCAGCGCCAGCGTCGCCCCCCACGAGCCGCCAAACAGAACCGTCCGGTCGATTCCCAGAAGCGTCCTGATCCGCTCGATATCCGCAACCAGATGCCAGGTCGTGTTGGCCTGCACGCTGGCATGGGGGCGTGAACGGCCACAACCGCGCTGATCAAACAGGATCACCCGGTAATGCGCCGGATCGAAATAGCGCCGCATCGCGGGGCTGCATCCGCCGCCCGGCCCGCCATGCAGCACGATCACTGGAACGCCTTGCGGGTTGCCGCATTGCTCCAGATAGATGTGATGCCCCTCGCCCACGTCGATCTGACGCTGGTCGAAAGGTTCGATCGGCGGGTAAAGATATTCGACTGCGCGCTTATAGCCTGATCTTTGATCCATCGCGATCCTGTACTACATCGCCAGAGTGAACCGCCTTTGGGGCGGGTGCAAGGAGTTCAAGCATGTCCGCAACCTCAACCATCGACCCCGCCGAAGTTGCCAAGTTCGAAGCGATGGCCGCCGAATGGTGGAACCCTGACGGCAAGTTCAAGCCGCTGCACCTGATGAACCCCTGCCGGCTGGACTATATTACCTCTCAGATCGCCGCCGAATTCGACCGCGACCTGAAGGCTCCGCTGCCGTTCAAGGGCCTGCGCGTGCTGGATATCGGCTGCGGCGGCGGCTTGCTGTCGGAACCGATGGCGCGTCTGGGGGCGCAGGTCGTGGGGGCCGATGCCGCCCCGCGCAACATTCCGGTGGCCGCCCTGCACGCCGAACAATCCGGGCTGACCATCGATTACCGCTTTTCCACCGCCGAGGATCTGGCGGCGGCGGGCGAACAGTTCGACGTGGTCCTGAACATGGAGGTCGTTGAACATGTGGCCGACCCCCTGGCCTATCTGACCGCCTGCCAGCAGTTGCTGAAACCCGGCGGGCTGATGCTGTGTTCCACCCTGAACCGCAATGTGAAAAGCTTTGGCATGGCGATCATCGGGGCGGAATGGGTGATGCGCTGGCTGCCCAAAGGCACGCATGACTGGGCCAAATTCATCACGCCCGACGAATTGTTCGCCCTGATCCGGCAGGCCGGGCTGGACCCGGTGGACGCCAAGGGCATGGTCTTTAATCCGGTCCGGTTTAGCTGGTCACTTTCCGCGCGCGACCTGTCCTGCAACTATGTGACGGCGTCGATCAAACGCTAGGGGCACGCGCGAACGGAAAGCGCCGGGCGGGGTGGGTTTAACCCACCGCGCATTTGCGCTAGAACAAGTCCATGAACCCATTACCGACAAAAGAGCAGATCCTGACATGGATCGCCGAAAATCCCGGCCAACTGGCCAAACGTGACCTTGCTCGCGCCTTTGGCATCAAGGGCGACGCCAAGATCGACCTGAAACGCATCCTGAAAGAGATGGAAACCGACGGTGCGCTGGAGGCCCGCGCGCGGCGCTTTCTGCCGGCAGGCGATCTGCCGCCGGTCTCGGTGTGTCAGGTGCTGGCCCCCGACGCGAACGGCGATCTGTATGCCGCAGCACTGGAAGGCGGCCAACCCGGTATGGATGGCCCCCGCATCTTGATCATCGCGCAGAAGGGCGATCCGGCACTTGGCGCGGGCGACAAGATCCTGGCGCGGCTGGCGAAGGTCGACCACGACGACCACCAATACGAGGCGCGGCTGATCCGTCAGTTGGGCTCGAACTCGGTCAAGGTGCTGGGCGTGTTCCGCGCCACGGCCGAAGGCGGGCGGATCGTGCCCATCGACAAGGGTGCCGACAAGGAATGGCGGGTGGCGAAAGCCGCCACTCTGGACGCTCGCGATGGCGAGTTGGTCGAGGCCGAGGCGATTGGCGGCCGAAGTCTGGGTCTGCCGCAGGCCAAGATCACCGCGCGGCTGGGCGACCCGTCCGGCCCGCGAGCGGTGTCGCTGATCGCGATCCATCAACATGGCATTCCCGACCAGTTCCCTGACAAGGTGATGGCCGAGGCAGATGCGCAGGTCGCCGCGCCCATGGGTCAGCGCGAGGACCTGCGCGACCTGAACCTTGTCACCATCGACCCGATCGACGCCCGCGACCGCGACGACGCGGTTCTGGCTCTGGCCGATACCGAAGCGGGCAATCCCGGCGGTTTCGTGATCTGGGTCGCGATTGCCGACGTGGCGCATTACGTCACCCCCAATTCGGCGTTGGACCGCGAGGCGCGCAAGCGCGGCAATTCCACCTACTTCCCCGACCGCGTGGTGCCGATGCTGCCCGATATCCTGTCGGGCGATCTGTGCTCGTTGCACGAAAACGTCGACCGCGCCTGTCTGGCCGTGCGCATGCGGATAGACGCGCGCGGGCTGAAGATGTCGCACCGCTTCGTTCGCGGCATGATGCGCAGCCGGGCCAGCCTGCACTACGGGCAGGTGCAGGACGCGGTTGACGGGCGGTCGGACGACAAGACCGCCCCGCTGCTGGACGGCGTTCTGCGCCCGCTTTACGCGGCCTATGCGGCGCTGAAACTGTCGCGCGCCATCCGCCAGCCCCTGGACATCGACCTTCCCGAACGCAAGATCGTGCTGTCGGACGACGGCAAGGTCACCTCGGTCGCCTACCGCGAGCGGTTCGACGCGCACAAGCTGATCGAAGAGTTCATGATCCTGGCCAATGTGGCGGCGGCCGAAGAACTTGTGCGGCTTAAACGGCCCTTGTTGTTCCGCGTCCACGAAGAGCCGTCGCCCCTGAAGATGGTAGCCCTGCGCGAGGTGGCCGAGGCTTCGGGCTTTACCCTTGCCAAGGGGCAGGTCCTGCAGACCGCGCATCTGAACCGCCTGTTGGCGCAAGCGCAGGGCACCGAGTTTGACGAACTGGTCAACATCCAGACCCTGCGGTCGATGACGCAGGCCTATTACAACCCGCAGAACTTTGGCCACTTCGGGCTGGCGTTGAAAAACTACGCCCACTTCACCTCGCCGATCCGGCGCTATTCCGACCTGATCGTGCACCGCGCGCTGATTGCCGGGCATGGCTGGGGCAATGACGGGTTGTCGGCCTGGGATGTCGAAAATCTCGACGACACCGCCAAGCTGATTTCCGACGCCGAACGCCGTTCTATGGCGGCGGAACGTGACACGGTTGACCGCTATCTTGCCGCCTATCTGTCCGACCGCGTGGGGGCCGAGTTTTCGGGCCGCATCGCGGGGGTGCAGCGCTTTGGCCTGTTCGTGAAGCTGGACGAAACCGGCGCCGATGGCCTGATCCCTATCCGCTCTGTCGGGCGCGAGTTCTTTCAATACGACGAGACGACGCAAACTCTGATGGGGGCGGATACCGGGGTGACGCTTGGCATGGGGCAGCGCGTGGTGGTGCGGCTGGTCGAGGCGACACCTGTGACCGGCGGTCTGACGCTGGAGTTGTTGACGCTTGACGGCCACCCCCTGCCGACCGGGAGCGGGCGCGGCGCGCGGCGCGGCGGCTATCAGCCGCGACAGCCCGCCAAGGCGGCGGCGAAAGACCGGGCGCTGAAGCGCAAGGTCATCCGCAAGAGGAAGTAGATGAGGATTTTCACCCGCGTCCTTGCCGGATTTGCTCTGTCTCTCGGGCTGATCGCTGGCCTGGCCCTGGGGCAGGAGGGGTCTGTGACATTCGCACCCGGGGTCCGTGGGACCGAAGACGGTTTGCGGCTTTGGCTGCAAGATTTCCGCCCGCGCGCCCTGACCGCAGGGATTGCGCCAGAGGTGCTGGACCCCGCGCTGGCGGGTGTGACCTTTCTGCCGGATGTCGTGGACAAGGACCGCCGGCAAGACGAGTTCACCCGCGCCATCTGGGATTACATGGACCGCGCCGTGTCGGACGACCGCATTGCCCTGGGACAAAAGGCGATGAAAACCCATGCCGACCTTTTGGCGCGGATCGCAGCGGCTTACGGCGTGGATGCGGCCTATGTCGTGGCGATCTGGGGGCTGGAAAGCTCTTATGGCGCGGTGCGCGGCGATATCCCGACGCTCAGCGCGCTGGCGACGCTGGCCTATGACGGGCGGCGCGGGGCCTATTTCGAAGGCGAGCTGTTGCAGACCCTGCGCATGGTGCAATCGGGCGACGCGGCGCTGTCCGACCTGAAGGGCTCCTGGGCCGGGGCGATGGGGCATACCCAGTTCATGCCGACCTCGTTCTGGAGCACCGCTGTCGATTTCGACGGCGACGGGCGGCGCAACCTGTGGGGCGACGACCCCGGCGACGCGCTGGCCTCGACCGCCGCCTATCTGCAAAAGTCGCGCTGGAAAGCCGGCGAGGACTGGGGGTTCGAGATTGTTGTGCCCCCGGGCTTCGATTGGGAACTTGCGGGTGACCGCACCCAAAAGCCGATGGCGTTCTGGCTTTCCAAAGGCATCACCCGCGCGGATGGCGGGGAAATTCCTGCCGACCGTTGGGCCGCGCTGTTGCTGCCCGCGGGCTACCGCGGCCCTGCGTTGATGGTGTTTGACAACTTCGGCGCGGTGGAAACCTACAATCTGGCCGACGCCTATGTGATCGCGGTGTGTCACCTGGCCGACCGGCTGCGTGGGGGCGGCCCGTTTGCTCATCCATGGCCGCGCGAATTGCGCGTGCTGACGCTGGCCGAGCGGATGGAATTGCAGATGCGCCTGACTGAAGCGGGGCATTCGACGGCGGGGGTGGATGGCCGCATCGGCCCGCGCACGCTGAACGCGATCAAAGGCTATCAACGCGCGCAGGGTCTGGTGGCCGACGGCTTTGCCTCGACCGAGTTGCTGGACCGCTTGCGGGTGGCGCAGGCCCCCAACGCCCGCCCTTAAGGAAAGCTGCGCTTGGGGGGCGCTGCCCCCCGGGGCCTTGCGGCCCGTCGCCGTTTTCCCAGGAAAACGGCGACCACCCCCGGGATATTTGGATCAAGATGAAAGCCCATAGCGGCCCGATGCCCTTCATCTTGATGCAAATATTCCTCGGGGGGCAAGGCGGGTCGGGCCTGCCCGATCCGCCTTTGGGGGGTGGAAAACCCCCCTCTTCCTGTGGTCCGGGGGGCCAGAGTCAGTATTGCCCATGGCAGAACCAGCCGCCCGAGATGTCGCCGCCATGGGCGAAATACATCCACAGGCGTTCGCCGGTCTGCACCTCGACGCGCCAGTAATCGCGCGGGCCGTTGCGCCAGTCGGGCAGATCGAACCACCATTCCGGCAGAATGCGTTCGGGGCCAAGAGCAAGCCGTGTGACAAGATCGCGGCGGCGCCAGCGGAACCGGGCGGGGGGCATGGCGTCGGTGTCGGGGGCGGTGACCGGTTCGGGGGCGGTCAGGATCAGCGGGCGGGGTCCGGGGGGGGCGGGCCAGCGTCCCCCCGTGATGCGGCTGTCCCAGGGTTCGGCCCAGGCGGCGGCGAGCGCCATGGCGGCCTTCTCGGGCAGGTGGCTGTCGGTGGGATGGCAGCGGGTCACGGCCTCGCTGCCCAGCCTTGTGCCCAGCTTGCCGATCAGATCGGCCAAAGCCTCATCCTCGGGGGGGCGCAGGTCAAGGCCCGAGGAAGCCGCCTGCCGGGTCTGACGGGGATCGACCGGGCCACGGTGTTGCACGGCCGACAGGGTTTCTGTCAGCACCGCCTGCAAGCGCAGGCAATCAATGCCGAAACCGGGGTCGATCTGATCGTATTTCAGCGCCAGCAGCGGGCGCATCCGCTCGGCCGTGGCGGCGGGGCGGGCCAGCGTGACCTCGATCACCTGTACCTGACCGTCGGCGCGAAAGGCCTGCAGGCGCAGGCGCCGGGCGCCGTGACCGCGCGCCACCAGCCGCGCGCACAGCGCCGGCAGCAGGCGGTCGACCCCGGCGGCGATGTCTTCCAGCGTGCCGATGGGGTCGGGAAAGGTCAGGCGGGCGGCAAAATGCAACGGCGCGGCGGCGGGCGACACCGGTTCGGGTTCGATGCCCAGGGCCTGATCCAGCCGCTTGACGGTTTCCGCGCCAAAGCGCCGGGCAATCGCGGCGCGCGGCAGGCCCAGGATATCGTCGATCCGGCGCAGGCCCAGCCGGGTAAAGCTTTCGATCACATCGGGCGGCAGGCGCAGCGCAGCCAGCGGCAGGGGGGCGAGCGCAGCCCGCATCTGACCGGGCGGAGCAATGGCGCCCTGAGGAGCTGCGGGGGCGCTGCGGCCCGAGATGGGCAGCGGCCCGCCCTTTTCCCAGTTGCGCCGCCTGGCCGCGCGCGACCGCGTCGCCCGCGCCTCTTGCATGATGTCATCGCCGCTGCGCGCGCCATGTCCGCCGCCCTGACCGGCAAAGCGTGCCAGCGCCCAGGCCGCCCCCGGCGTATCGGCGATGCCCGCCCGCAGGCTTAGCCCCAGAGCGGCGCAATCAGCTTCGACCTGCGCCAGAAGGGCCGCTTCACCGCCGAAAAGATGGGTGCAGCCGGTCAGGTCGATGATCAGGCTTTCCGGCGATTCTTCGGCCACCCAGGGGCTGAACTTGCCCGCCCACCGCCGCAGATGGGTCAGAAACCCGGCCTCGGCCTGCGGATCAGCGGCTTGGGTGACAAGACCGGGGCACATCGCCGTCGCATCGCGCAGCGCCTGACCGCGCGTCAGGCCTGCCGCCTCGGCCTCAAGATTGACCGAGGCCAGCACCAGCGCCCTTGCGCGGTCTTGCACCACGGCAAAGGGCCCGTCCAGCGCATCACGGCGCAGGCGCAACGCGCGTTCGGCCGCAAGACGGGGAAACCAAAGCGAAAGGATTCGGCGGGCCATGGCGCGTGTTCTCTTTTTGTTCACATTAACTGCCCAAAAAACCGGAGTCGAGTCTGCAAGGGGCGGCACCGGACAATGACATTTGCGTGACCCGCAATGGATCAGACCAAAGTCTGTTTCCCGCGACCAAATGCCGCGCGATACTCGGTCAAAACGCTCAACAAGGAATCCGTGCCATGAAATTCAGCCTTAAAGTCATTCTGATCACTGCCGCCCTTGCCGCAACCGGGGCCTATGCCAAAGGCGACCGGACCGATCCGAACGCGATTGCGCGCGCCGACACCATGCGCGCCATTGGCGGGGCGATGGGCACGCTTGGCAAGATGGCGGGCGGAGAGCTGGCGTTTGACGCGGCCGCCGCACAGGCGGCCAAAGACGCCATGGTGGCGGCGGCAACGTCGATCCCGACCAGTTTCATGACCCAGGGCGCGGCAGACCCGGCTTCGGAAGCCAAGGCCGACATCTGGGCAGCCTGGGATGATTTCGCAGGCAAGGCCAAGACGCTGTCGGATGCCGCCGGAGCGATCGACGTGACCTCTGTTGAAACCATCGGGGCCAGCCTGGGTGCTGTGGGCGGGGCCTGCAAGGCCTGCCACACCGCCTATCGCATGTAACTTAGTCAGTGACTGATTGGGCGGCCCCGGAAGCGATTCCGGGGCCGTCAATCTGTCAGCCGCAGGTGACCGATACGATCCGGTCGGCCTCGTCCAGGGTGATGTTCAGCCGCTCGGCGTTGAAATCCATCGTCACGGCCATTCCGGGGCGGATCAGCCGCATCGGTTGGGCAAAGGTCATCGCGGCGATGGCCGAGGCGGGTTGACCGACAAGGCCCTGCAACTGGCTGGCCCCGCAGGCGTCGGCGGTGCCGATATCGACGGGTGGCAAGGGGCCCGTGGGTCCGCCGGGCAGACAGGCGGGCAGGAAGACCGGCAGGCACAGGGCGAAAAGCAGGGGACGGGCAGAAAACATGACACTCACTCCGACAAAAAGGGGACGGCCTTAGCCGCAGTACAGCCGCCTGATCCGCCCGATGGCATCGACTTCGGCATTCAGGCGGCTTGGACTTAGCTGATCCGTCACCTTTTGCCCCGGCGCGATGATGCGCAAGTCTTGCAGATCCGCCGCGGCAAGCTCGGCGAAATCCTGCCCGATCAGGCCGGTCAGCGGGCCAAAACCGCAGGTGTCGGACAGAACCGGCAACATTTCCGTCGGGCGACCGATCTGGGCCTTCTCGGCAGAGGCCGACACCCGGCACCCCGACAGGCCCGGGACAAGAAGGGCCAAGATCCACAAGGTCACATGAAACGGGTGCAAGATGGCCCTCAACCACAATCCTGTCAGACCTAGCGCAATCTGGACCCGCCCCGCAATGACCCGCAAACCCCGCCCGCGCGCATCAGCCGGCATCGTTTCCCGCGTTGCATTTTGGCGCGTATTCCCGCAGCCTGCCGCAAATGCTTGTGGGAGGAAATGAGCTATGCGTACGCGCGCCGCCGTGGCTGTTGCAGCCGGAAAACCACTGGTGATCATGGAGGTTAACCTTGACGATCCCCGCGAGGGCGAGGTTTTGATCGAGATCAAGGCGACGGGAATTTGCCACACCGACGAATTCACCCTGTCCGGCGCCGACCCCGAAGGACTGTTTCCCGCCATTCTTGGCCACGAAGGCGCGGGCGTGGTGATCAGATGCGGTCCCGGTGTGACCAGCCTGAAGCCGGGCGATCATGTCATCCCGCTGTACACGCCGGAATGCCGCGAATGCCCGTCCTGCCTGTCGCGGAAGACCAACCTGTGCACCGCGATCCGCGCGACGCAAGGCCAGGGCCTGATGCCCGACGGCACGACGCGGTTTTCGATGCTGGATGGCACGCCGATCTTTCACTACATGGGCTGTTCGACCTTTGCCAACCACACCGTCATGCCCGAGATTGCGCTGGCCAAGGTGCGCGACGACGCGCCCTTCGACAAGATCTGCTACATCGGCTGCGGCGTGACCACGGGCATCGGCGCGGTTCTGAACACGGCCAAGGTCGAGATCGGAGCCAAAGCGGTGGTGTTCGGGCTGGGCGGCATCGGGTTGAATGTCATTCAGGGCCTGAAGATGGCGGGCGCCGACATGATTATCGGTGTCGATCTGAACAACGCCAAGAAGCCCTGGGGCGAAAAGTTCGGCATGACGCATTTCATCAATCCCAAAGAGGTGGAAGGCTCGGTCGTGCAGGCCATCGTGGACCTGACCAAGACGCCGTTCGACAAGATCGGCGGGGCGGATTACTCGTTTGACTGCACCGGCAACGTCAAGGTGATGCGCGACACGCTGGAATGCACCCACCGGGGATGGGGCCAGTCGATCATCATCGGGGAGGCGCCTGCGGGGGCGGTCATCGAAACCCGTCCCTTCCAGCTGGTTACCGGCCGGGTCTGGAAAGGCACGGCCTTTGGCGGCGCGCGCGGCCGCACCGATGTGCCGAAAATCGTCGATTGGTACATGGACGGCAAGGTCGAGATCGACAGCATGATCACCCACACCCTGAAGCTTGAGGATATCAACAAGGGGTTCGACCTGATGCATTCGGGCGAGAGCATCCGGGCCGTGGTTGTCTATTGAATCACGGGCCCTTATGACAGTGACAGCGGCGGGCGGGGCTTCCCGCCCGTTGTCTTGATCCGGAGAGGTCAAGACCCTGCATTCCTTGCGACTTGCCCCCTTTTCGCTGGCTGACGCCGACATTGCCTGGGTGCAGGACACCCTTGCTTCGCTGAGCGACGACGAAAAGGTCGGGCAGTTGTTCGTCTTTGCCTCGATGGGGTTTGAACCCGGCGAAACCGACCGGTTGGCGGCGCTGAAACCCGCCGGGGTCACACGGTTCTTTACACCCCTTGCCGACCGGGAAATCGCGCTGATGGACCGGTTCCGCGCCGATGCGCGCGTGCCCTTGCTGATCAGCGCCGATCTGGAAGGCAGCCGGATGAGTCTGGCCTTCGGCACAGAGGTGCCCAATCCACTGGTACTGGCGGCGGTGGATGATGTGCAGGCCAGCCGCCATATCGCCCGGATCATGGCCGAAGAGGCGGTGGCGATGGGCATCAACTGGTCCTTCACTCCGGTGCTGGACATCAACGCCGCCTTCCGCAGCCCGATTGTCGCCACGCGGGGCTTTGGGTCTGATATCGACCGCATCGAACGGCAGGCGCTGGCGCAGATAGCCGAGTTTCAGGCGGCGGGCCTGGCCGCCACGGTCAAACACTGGCCCGGCGAGGGGCATGACGACCGCGATCAGCATCTGGTAACCACCGTCAACCCGCTGTCGATGGACCAGTGGCATGCCAGCCACGGCCGCCTGTACCGGGCCGCGATTGCCGCCGGGGTCATGTCGGTGATGTCGGCCCATATCGCCTTGCCCGCCTACATGAAATCCAAAGGCGTGGCGGGGATCGAGGCCTTTCGCCCGGCATCCGTCAACCGCGCGCTGAACATCGGCCTGTTGCGCGGCGAGTTGGGGTTCAACGGGCTCATCGTGTCGGACGCGACGCCGATGGCGGGCTTGGGCTCTTGGGGGGCCTATGGCGAAACCCTGCCGCAGGTGATCGAAAACGGCTGCGACCTGATCCTGTTCGCGCCAGACCCCGAACTGGCGGTTGCGACGGTGCGCGCCGCAATTGCCGATGGCCGCATCAGCCCGGCCCGCCTGACCGAGGCGCTGACCCGCGTTCTGGGTCTGAAGGCCGTGTTGGGTCTGCACCGCGGCGTTCAACCCGCCCATGTCGTGGTCAGCGACGCCAGCCGCGCCACCGCCCGCGCCATCACGGCCCGCGCGCCGGTTCTGGAAAAGGATGTGCAGGGCCTGTTCCCGATCACGCCCTCCCGCCACCGCCGCGTGCTGGTGATCTCGGGCGGGATCGTGTCGCCCATCCACGGCACCACGCCCTTTGCCCTGCCCGACATGCTGCGCGTCGAGGGGTTCGAGGTGACGGTTTTCACCGGCGAGGGCCGGATGCCCGCCCCGGCGGATTTCGACCTGATGCTGTATCTTTTCGGCGAGGAAACCCTGCTGACCCGGGGCCGGATCTTTCTGGACTGGGCACGGATCAGCGGCAATTTCCACGACGCCATGGCGCGGCATTGGCACGAGGTGCCGACGACCATGGTCAGTTTCGGCTATCCCTATTACCTGTATGACGCGCCGCGCATGCCGGCTTATGTCAACGCTTTCGCCACCACCGACACGATGCAGGCGGCGGTTCTTGACTGCATGCTGGGCCGCGCGCCCTGGAACCCGACCAGCCCGGTCGACGCTTTCTGCGGGCTGGAAGACGCCCGATTTTGACCTGTGAAAGGAACGCCCATGCCCGCTGACCAGATGACCATTGCCGGACGCGCCGTGCGGCTGGCCGTGCTGATCGACGCCGACAACGTGCGCGCCGCCGCCGCGGAGGCGATCCTGAACGAGATCGCGAGCTTTGGCGATCCCAGCCTGCGCCGGGTTTACGGCGACTGGTCCAGCGCCGCGCTGACCCAGTGGAAGGAACAGGCCCGGAATCTGGGACTGGTGATGCATCAGCAATCCGCCAACACCAAGGGCAAGAACGCCAGCGACATCGGCCTTGTCATCGACGCGATGGACATCCTGCACGCGGGCAAGGTTGACGGCTTCGTGCTGGTGTCGTCGGACAGCGATTTTACCCGGTTGGCCAGCCGCATCCGCGAGGACGGCTTGCAGGTGATCGGCATCGGCGAATCGAAAACTCCTGAAAGCCTGCGCAAGGTCTGCAACCGGTTCGTGCTGATCGAGAATATCCTTGGGGGGGACGAAGCCGTGCCGGTCGCGGGCACAAGGCCCGGCAAGGCGGTCGAAGGTGCCAGCGCCAAGCTGCAACCGCCGCAGGCCATACCGCTGGTGCTGGACGCGATGCGCAAGATCGGCTCGGAAGAGGATTGGTATCCGATGGGCCAACTGGGTCAGGTCCTGACCCAGATCCACCCCGATTTCGACAGCCGCACCTATGGCAGCGCCAAACTGTCGGACCTTTTGAAACGCACTGGGCGGTTCGAGGTGCAAAAGGGGCCAAGCGGGCAGCTTCTGGTGCGCGACAAGGCTTAAGCGTCGTCCGTCAACTCCACCGTCGCCCAGGTTTCAAAGCAGACCCCGCCCGCCAGCGCCATGACGCCGATGGTGGCGCGTCCGCCAAGGCCGCGCTCGGGGCCAAGGATCTGAACCAGAAGGTCGGACAGACCGGACGACACCTTGTGGACGTCCTCATAGTCCGGCGTGCAGACCACGAAATTCAGGGTCCGGACGATGGATTTCACCCGGTCCAAAGACCCCACGGCCTGCCGGATTCCGCCCAGAACGTTCAACCCGGTCTGGCGTGCGGCGGCGTAGCCCTGATCGGTTGTCAGATCGGCGCCAAGGCGGCCCCTGTGGGTGATCTGGGCGCCGATCTGGGCGACATGCCCCGACAGGAACAACAGGGTGCCGATGCGGTGAAAGGGTTTCATGGTGCCGTAATCGGCACCGTAATAACCGATGCGGTCGAAATCGGGGATATCATGCCCCATGCGGATCGCCAATTCTTCCGGTGTCATCCTGGCTCCTTCCGGCCCCTCCTCGTCGTCTTGCAGACGCTCGTCGGGGGGTGCGACGAGGACCCGGACGGGATTCGAGAAGCGGGGGTCAGATCATGCGGATCAGATCCTTGCCCACCGCCAGCACATAGCCCTTGCGCGCGATGGTCTTGACCAGCAACTCG
>JANMJC010000158.1:0-2051 GCA_031371185.1 Paracoccaceae bacterium
GCGTGGATCGACTTGCAGGTCGGGCGCGGGTGGCGGGTCAGGTGCAGGAAGCGCGCCTGTGGAAAGGCGGCAAACAGGCGGTCCAGATGGCGCGGCAGGGCCACCGAAGTCGGGCTTTTGTCGATGATCGCGCGGGGGGCCGCACGGCGGGCCAGATGGCGAAAGACCTCGGCGGTCGACCAGTCGGCCCGCGCCTCCAGCCATTCCCGTGCCTGCATGATGGTGTCATCGGTTTGCGCGCCGAACTCCAACTCGGCCAGCGCGCGCAGCAGACCGTGCAGGCTGGCGGGCCTTATTTTGCGAAACATGCTCATCATGCCGCCCAGACCGTCGGCGGTGGCAAGGTTGACCTCGGGCAGGGCGTAAAGCTGCGGGTGCTGGCCCAGCATCCCGCAGACCAGCGAGGAATAGGACCGCATGCAGGTGATCATGAACAGCGGTTGCGGGCCCTCGAACGGGTCAAGAACCTGCGGCGCGCTCGCTGCGTTGCGCGCCATGGCAAGGGCGGTAGCGGCGCGGCGCTGGCCGCCAAACCCGGGGCCCTTCATCGGATGGCCCGGACAAAAGGAGTCGGGCCCACCTGCGTCCCCTGACTGGCCCGCATTCGAATTGCACCCTTTTCGCCGCCCAATGAACTTTGCAAAAGACACACCCATTTCGCGTCGCAAAACGGCGCCGCGGGCCACACCGGCCAGATTCCGGGTTAGCATCGAACCGACCCTGTCTCAAGCCGCTTGTCTGCGCGGCAACGCAGGTGCCCGGAGAACCGTCGCATTTGCGGCGTTTTCAACGATTTCGGGCGGAAACCGGCAAAGCCCTGCCTCTTTGGGGTTCGAGCGGATCACAAAACGTGCAGTCCGCTCTGCAATGGCGTATTCATCGGGCGAACAAATCGGAAAAGCGCCGGAATTCCCGTCGTCCCTGTCAAGAATGCGCAAGAGGCAAGCAGATGAAATCAAGAGTTTGGGGTTTGGTGGCGGCCGTTGTGGTCGTGGCCGCATTGTTCGGGTGCAGGGGCAACCGCGGGGCTGACGACCTTGCAGGCGGCGGGATGGGCGCGGGCATGAACGGCGGCGCCACGGTCAGCCGCGCGGCGGCCAGCGGCGGATCGGGGCTCGAGCAGCACGCGGTCACGGTCGACGGACAGACCCGCAACTATTTCCTCTATGTGCCGCGCAGCGTCAGCGGAACCCAGGCCCCGCTGGTCGTGGCCTTCCATGGCGGCGGCCAGGATCCCAAACGCTTTGCCGAAGGGGTCGGCTTGCGCGAAATGGCCGACAGCTATGGCTTCATCATGGCGGTTCCGGTGGGACTGAAACAGACCTGGAACAGCGACAGCGTTGATCCGCAGGGCTATGCGCAGGAAAATGGCGTCAATGATGTGGCCTTCGTCGCGGCTCTTCTGGATGACGTTCAGGCCACCGGCATGGTCAACCCCGGCAAGGTTTATGCCATGGGCGTGTCGATGGGCGGGATGATGACCTATGACGCGGCCTGCAGCCTGCCTGGGCGCTTTGCCGCCATCGCGGTCGTCGCGGGAACCCTGTCGTCTGGCCGCTGCGCCAATGTCGACGGGGTCAGCCTGCTGCACATTCACGGTACCGCCGACGAACGGGTGCCATTCGAGGGCGGTCAAGGCGATTTCACCGCCAGCGATCAGGCGTGGCTTTCGGCGCGTCAGGGCATCCTGACCTTTGCCGCCGCCGCCCAGTGCAGCCCCGAATTTCAAACGCAGCAGATCACCTCCGACACCACCTGCAACATCGCGGCCTGCCCCGGCTCTGACGAGGTCGAATATTGTCTGGTGCAGGGCGGCGGCCACACCTGGCCCGGGGTCGCGACCACCAAACGCCAGAAGCGTCAGGGCGCCACCTCGACCTCGACCTTCAACGCGACGCAGGAAATAGCCGAGTTCTTCCTGCGCCACTGACCCTTATCCGAACGTCTGTACGGTTATTTCACCTGTACCCCATTCTGTTTCCGAGTGTTGCCATGGTTTGGCGGTCCTGGGTCAGGTTTGGGGTTTTGAGGGTGAAGGACATGGGTTTGAC
>JANMJC010000200.1:0-6578 GCA_031371185.1 Paracoccaceae bacterium
CGGTATTTCTTGGCGCGCTCGCGGCAACGACGATCGTGGCAGGGGCGGCCTTTGGCGGCACCCTGGACGACATCAAGGCGCGCGGCGAGCTGATCTGCGGCTCCAACACCGGCTTGACCGGCTTTGGCGCCCCGGATGTCAGCGGCGCCTGGGCGGGCTTTGACGTCGATCTGTGCAAAGCGGTTGCCGCCGCCATTTTCGGCGACGCATCCAAGGTGAAGTTCGTTCCGACCACCGGTGAAACCCGCTTCACCGCGCTGGCTTCGGGCGAGGTCGATCTGCTGGTCCGCAACTCGACCTGGACCTTCTCGCGCGACAACGATCTGAAGCTCGATTTCGTGGCCGTGAACTACTATGACGGTCAGGGCTTCATGGTGAAGAAAGATCTGGGCGTGTCGTCGGCCAAGGAACTGGATGGCGCCACCGTCTGCATCCAGACCGGCACCACGACCGAGCTGAACCTGGCTGACTTCTTCAAGCAGAACAACATCAGCTATACCCCGGTCACCGTGGCCGACGACAGCGAAGCACAGCGCCAATACGAAGCCGGCGCCTGCGATGCCTTCACCACCGACGCTTCGGGTCTGGCTTCGACCCGCGCTGCGATGGCCGATCCGTCTGCCCATGTCATCCTGCCGGAAATCATCTCGAAAGAGCCTCTGGGCCCGGTCGTGCGTCATGGCGACAACAACTGGGGCGACATCGTTCGCTGGACCTACTTCGCGCTGCTGATCGCCGAAGAAAAGGGCATCACCAAAGCCAACATCGACGAGATGATGGCGTCGACCACCGATCCCGAGGTCAAGCGTCTCTTGGGCTCCGAGGGCGAGATGGGCGGCATGATGGGTCTGGACAATGCCTGGGCCTACAACGCGATCAAGGCCGTCGGCAACTATGGCGAAGTCTTTGAAAGCAATATCGGCACCTCGACCCCGATCGGTCTGGCCCGTGGCCTGAACGCCCTGTGGTCGCAGGGCGGCCTGCAATACGCACCGCCGGTCCGCTAAGGTCTGAACTGTGACGGGCGCGGCCCTGTGCCGCGCCCGCTGCGTCTTGGGCCATTTACGGACCACCGGGGCATGAACCCCAACCAATAGCCGTCAAAGAACGGTCTCAGGGTCGGCACAGGGGGAATACATGACGATCGCATTCGATGCGCCGAAACCCGGCTTTCGGCCAAGCCAGCTTATCTACGACACCCGGTATCGCAGCTATACGATTCAGGTGATCGTGCTGCTGCTGGTCTTCGCGGTGTTGATCTGGCTGTTGAACAACACGATCCAGAACCTTGCCGAACGCGACAAGGACATCAATTTCGGCTTCCTGTTCAACCGGGCAGGCTATGACATTGGCCAGCAACTGATCCCTTACACCAATGACAGCACCCATCTGCGCGCGCTGTTCGTGGGCCTCTTGAACACTCTGGTCGTCGCGTTCTTCGCCTGCATCTTCGCCACGCTGCTGGGGGTCACCGTCGGGATCCTGCGCCTGTCGAAGAACTGGCTCGTTTCGCGCCTGATGACGGTCTATGTCGAGGTTTTCCGCAACGTTCCCCTCTTGTTGTGGATCATTCTGGCCTTTGTCGTTCTGGGCGAAACCCGGCCCGGACCCAAGGAATTCAAAGTGACCGACGAAATGGTCGCGGCGGGGCAACAGCCTGTCGGGTCGATGTGGTTCTGGGATTCCGTGGCGGTGACCAACCGGGGCACCAACATTCCCGCCCCACTGCTGGACCGGCCCCTGGGTGGGTTTGAAATTCTGGGCGTTCCGATCAACTTTTCGGTTCTGGCCACGCTGGCGGTGATCTTCGGGTCGATCTGGGTCAACCGCGTACTGGTGGCCCGGGCCCGCGCCGTGCAAGAGGCAACGGGCGACCGGCCCACCACATGGTGGAAGTCGCTGCTGATCCTGTTCGTTCCGGTGATCGCCCTTCTGGTCGCCCTTGGCTTTCATCTGGAATATCCGGCGCTGAAGGGGTTCAACTTTCAAGGCGGCATCAATCTGGCGCACAGCTTTACCGCCCTTCTGATCGCGCTGACGGTCTATTCCGGAACCTATATCGCGGAATCGGTGCGGGCCGGCATTCTGGCGATCAGCCGGGGCCAGTCCGAGGCCGCCTTTGCCCTGGGCCTGCGCCCCGGTCGCACGATGAATCTGGTGATCCTGCCGCAGGCGCTGCGCGTCATCGTGCCGCCGATGATCAGCCAGTATCTGAACATCACCAAGAACACGACCCTGGGCATGGCGATCAGCTATCTGGACCTCAAGGGCACGCTTGGCGGCATCACCCTGAACCAGACCGGCCGCGAGTTGGAGTGCATGCTGTTGATGATGATGATCTATCTGACGCTCAGCCTGATGATTTCGGCGGTGATGAACGTCTACAACCGTTCCGTCAAACTGAAGGAGCGCTGAGATGCCCGCAACCCCCACCGAACCCGCGTTCGTGCGCCGTGAAATGCTGGCGCAGAAACTGCCTCCTGTCAGCGAGCGTGGCGCCATCAAATGGCTGCGCGAAAACCTGTTTTCCGGGCCGATGAATTCGACCCTTACCGTTCTGGGCCTGATCGCCGTCTACTATCTTCTGCGGGGCTTCTACCCTTGGCTGTCCAACTCGGTCTGGAACGCCGAAAGCTACCGCGAATGCCGCGACATCGTCATTGCCCAATCGGGCGAAGGGGCAACCGGGGCCTGCTGGGCCATGGTGCGGGTGCGCTGGAACCAGTTCCTGTTCGGGCTGTATCCGGTGCAGGAATACTGGCGCCCGGTCACGGCCTTTGGCCTGATGCTGGTCGCCCTTGCTCCGGTGCTGTATTATGGTCTGCGTCGCCCAAATGTCCGGATGGTCGGCGCGGTCACCGTGGCGCTGGTCCTGGCGCTCTGGGGTCTGGGAACCGACACCTCGCACCTGCTTGTCTGCACGGCGATCATGCTGGCCCTGACGGCGGTGGCCTGGCTTGCCCCGAAAAGGCTGGTCTGGCTGACCCTGCTGTTCCCCCTCATCGCCTATTTCCTGCTGTGGGGCGGGTCGGTCTGGGGACCGGTCGGCGTGCTGATCGGGATCGGACTTGGCGCAGGTGCGTGGTGGTTCGCGCAGCGGTCCTTTGGCGTTGTGGTGGCGGCAGCGATCGGTCTGGCCGTGGCGGTGCTGTGGTGGCTTGTGCTGCACACCGCGATCACCTCGGCCCTGTATGCGGTGATGCCGTTGGAACTGCCCTATGTCCGGTCCGACGACTTCGGCGGCTTCCTTCTGGCCTTTGTCATCGGCATCGCGGCCATCACGGCATCCTTGCCCATCGGAATCCTGCTGGCGCTTGGTCGCCAGTCCGACATGTTTCTGGTCAAGACCCTGTCGGTCGGCTTTATCGAGTTCTTCCGGGGGGTGCCCCTGATCACCGTGTTGTTCAGCGCCAACTTTCTTCTGCTGTACTTCCTGCCGCCGCGCACCAACTTTGACCTGATCGTTCGGGTCATCATCGTGGTGATCATCTTTGCCTCGGCCTATATCGCCGAGGTGATCCGGGGTGGTCTGGCGGCCCTGCCGCGCGGCCAGTACGAGGCGGCCGACGCGCTTGGCCTGGATTACTGGCAGGCGCAACGGCTGATCATAATGCCGCAGGCGCTGAAAATCTCGATCCCGGGCATCGTGTCCAGCTTTATCGGCCTGTTCAAGGACACCACGCTGGTCGCCCTTGTGGGCTTGATGGACCCGCTGCAAGGCGTCACCAAAATCGTCCGCGCCGACACCGCATGGAAGGGCATCTACTGGGAGCCCTACATCTTCGTCGGCGGCATCTTCTTCATCGTCTGTTTCGGCATGTCCCGGTACTCGATGTACCTGGAAGGCAAGCTGAAAACCGATCACCGTTAACAGGGGCCCCAATCATGGCTGACGCACAAAAGAAAATGACGGTCTCGGACGAGGTTGCGATCCAGATCACCGGAATGAACAAATGGTACGGCACCTTTCATGTGCTGCGCGACATCAACATGACGGTCATGCGGGGCGAACGGATCGTGATCTGCGGCCCGTCTGGGTCGGGCAAGTCGACGCTGATCCGCTGCGTCAACCGGCTGGAAGAGCATCAGCAGGGTCAGATCATCGTCGATGGCACCGAGCTGACTTCCGACCTGAAGAACATCGACAAGGTGCGCTCCGAGGTCGGGATGGTGTTTCAGCACTTCAACCTGTTTCCCCATCTGACGATCCTTGAAAACCTGACGCTGGCCCCGATCTGGGTGCGCAAAGTGCCAAAGAAAGAGGCCGAAGAGACGGCGATGTATTTCCTGCACAAGGTGAAAATCCCCGAGCAGGCGCTGAAGTATCCCGGCCAGTTGTCGGGCGGCCAACAGCAGCGCGTCGCCATCGCACGCTCCTTGTGCATGAAGCCGCGCATCATGCTGTTTGACGAACCGACCAGCGCGCTTGACCCCGAGATGATCAAGGAAGTGCTGGACACCATGATCCAGCTTGCCGAAGAGGGCATGACGATGATCTGCGTCACTCACGAGATGGGATTTGCGCAGGCGGTGGCCAATCGGGTGATCTTCATGGATCAGGGCCAGATCGTCGAACAGAACGCGCCGAAAGAGTTCTTCAGCAATCCGCAGTCGGACCGGACCAAACTGTTCCTCAGCCAGATCCTGGGTCACTGAACCCTTGGTTCAACGGCAGGTTCTTGTCCTGTGCGGCTTGCACCGATCCGGGCTGTCGATGGTGGTGACGGGTCTGCAGGTCCTGGGCTGCGAGGCGGGCCGCTTTGCCCCCATGGCCCGGCTTGAAGATCAGACCACCAACTACGAATGGCCCGCCTTCGTGGCCCTGAACGAAAAACTGATCGCGGGTGCCGTAGCGCAAGACCTGGCGCAGGAAGCGCAGGCCATGCTTGCGGCCTTCCCGGGACAGGCCCCCATCGTTCTGAAAGACCCCAAGGCACGCCGGACCTTGCCGTTCTGGCACGATCAGATCAGCGGCTTTGGCGGCCGGTTGCGTGCGCTTGTGGTCCTGCACCGGCCAGATGACGCGCGGCTTTTCAACGCCGCAGGGTCAACCCGCTGGCGGGAAAATCTGGATCGGCTGTTGCGAAAGCTGGTCGCGGGGCCGGACGAGCTGATCGTGATCCCGCAAGACCGGCTCGAGGGCAGCCCACCGGCCACGCTTTTGCACCTTGCCGAAATCCTGGGGCTGACGCGCGGGCCCCAGTCCAATCTGGCGTTTCAGGAGTGGTCGCAGAACCATCCGGGCAGCCCGAGTTCCATTCGCCTCAACCGCGCCGACCCCATGGCTCTGGCGCTTTTCGACGCCCTCGCCCCCAGGGGGGCCGTCACCGCCTGGTCGGCCGATCAGGCCCGCGCCCTGCTGCGTGACGCGGCAGGCCCCGGCCCGGCCCTGTGAATCTGGCGCACCAAACCCGGGATCGGCTCAGGCCATGATCTCGCGCGGGACGATGAAATCGTCGACCACGCCCTTGCCCCAGGTCAGGTCGGTCCAACTGTCGATCACGAAATCCGCCACCAGCGTGGCGCCGGTCGGATATCGGTCAAATTCGGGGTTGCTGGGCTTGTTGGCCACCAGACGCTCGGCAAATTCGGCAATCCCGGGGTTGTGACCGATCATCATCACACAATCCGCCTTGGCGTTCTGCAGGACGGCCAGCATCACATCGGGCCCGGCGTGGTACAGGGCGGGCTTGACTTCCAGCACGGTGGTTGCGGGCAGGGCGGGGGCAATGCCGGAATAGGTCGCTCGGGTTCGTGTGGCATCCGAACACAGAACCTTGTCGGGCACATAGCCGCGCGACGCAAGCCACTGCCCCAGATCCGCCGCCGCCGCCTTGCCCCGGTCGTTCAACGGGCGGTCATGATCGGGTGTCAGTGGATCGTCCCAGGCCGATTTCGCGTGCCGCGTCAGGATCAACCGTTTCATGTGCCCACTGCCCCCCGATGAAACCGCGCCATGTGCCAGGCGCTTTGTTCAGGCATCCTGTCATATCTCTGCGACACCGGGCAAGCGCGGCGCGCAGCACAGCCTTGCGACAGGCAATCCTGCCCCGCTGCGGTGTCAAGAAAGCCATGGCAGGCCGGGACGTCATACCCCGCCCCGGTCAGCGCGCGGGGCGGGCAGGCCGTCAGGCAGGGCTTTTCGGCGCATGTCTCACAAGGGGCCGGCGGCGGCACAGGCAGGTCAAGCGTCTGTTTCAGCGCAAGCGCGCCGCGAAAGCTGACCATCAGCCCCTGTTCGTGATGCACCAGCAGGCGGACCGGGCTTTCCCGCACAGCCCCCGTCCGCAGCGCCCATTGATAGAACGGCTGCCAGGGCGGTCCGCCGAACGGAAACAGCGCCTTGGCCCCCAGATCGCAGGCCATGGTGCCGATCACCCGCCGCGACCAGCGGTCGATGGGGTCGGGGGTGCCGTCCCACTCGGGCAGTGCCACAAGGTGCGGCCAGAACCCCGCCCCCGGCCCCAGCATCAGCACGCTGCGGGTGCCCTTGGGCAAGGTGGGGTCATCATCGGCCAGGAACCCGCCCAGAATGGTCAGGTGGTGGGGCAAGGCCATGGCGGTGATCGCATCAAGGG
>JANMJC010000209.1:0-11129 GCA_031371185.1 Paracoccaceae bacterium
GCGGATTGCGGCCCGGCAACCCCGCTGACGACCGTTTCCGGTGGTCATGTTCGCGGCGCGGTCAATTTTGAAATCGCCGTGCATTCGGTGGCGGCGGGAGCCGAGCCGCTGATGCTGGTCTGTTTTGTGAACTCCCCGCGCCCGACACGGGCAACCGCCGCCCCGGCCGGGCAAGACCCCGGCAAACACGACATGGAAGCCGATCTGGAAGCCGCGCGCAGCGATCTTTCCGACGCCCTGCGCGATCTGGAGCAGGAAATCGAAGCCCATGGCGTCGAGGCCGCCGAGGCCCTTTCGGTCAACGAGGAGTTTCAGTCCACCAACGAAGAGTTGCTGGCGTCGAAGGAAGAACTGCAATCGCTGAACGAAGAGCTGACCGCACTGAACAGCCAGTTGCAGGAAACGCTGGAGCGTCACCGCACCACCGCCAACGACCTGCAGAACGTGCTTTACAGCACCGATGTCGCCACGCTGTTTCTGGACATGAACCTGAACATCCGGTTCTTCACCCCGGCGGCGCGGGCGGTCTTTCGCGTGATCCCCACCGACGTGGGCCGCCCGCTGGCCGACCTTGCGGCCGTGTCGCGCGATGACCATCTGGCCGAAGACATGGCCGAGGTCCTGCGAACCTTCGCGCCACAGGACCGTGAAGCCGCCGGCGCTGATGGTCATTGGTTCCTGCGCCGGATCCAGCCCTATCGCACCGAAGGCGGGCGGGTCGAAGGGATCGTGATCACCTATGTCGACATCACCGAACCCAAGCGAACCAACCTGGCGCTGGTCACCGCGATGGCCGAAGCGCGCCGCGCCACCCGGGCCAAGTCGCGCTTTCTTGCGGCCGCCAGTCATGACCTGCGCCAGCCCCTGCAGTCCATGGCCCTGCTGCACAAGCTGATGAACCGCCAGAAACGATCCGTCGAGGGCGCGCGGCTGGCGCAGCTTTTGGGTCAGACACTGGATTCCATGACCTCGATGCTGGATTCCATGCTGGATGTGCACCGCATCGAATCGGGCAATGTGCATCCCGCGATGCAGCCCTTCGCCGTGGCCCCGCTGTTGCAACAACTCTTCGAACAATTCGCCCCTCAGGCCGAGGCAAAGGGGCTGCGGCTGCGGTCGGTGCCAAGCACGGTCTGGGTGCAGTCGGACCCGCAACTGCTGGAGCAGATCTTGCGGAACCTGGTGTCGAACGCCCTGAAATACACGCCAAAAGGCGGCGTCCTGATCGGCTGTCGGCGGCATGGCGCGGCGTTGTCGATCGTGGTCTGCGACAACGGCATCGGCGTGCCCGAGACCGAGGCCAAGGCCATCTTCGAATCGTATCATCAGGTGGATGCGGCCTCGCCCCTGTCGGAACACGGGCTGGGTCTGGGGCTTTCCATCGTGCAACGACTGGCCGAACTGATGGGCCACCCGGTTTCGGTACGCTCGACCTTGGGCAAGGGATCGGCCTTCATGATTTCGCTGCCGGTGGTTGCCGCAGCGGATGCGCCGCCGCCTGCGAAAGCCGTGAAGGAACCCGCGCGCGAGACCGGCACAATTCTGCTGGTCGAAGACGAGGACGACCTGCGCAATCTGATGGCCGAAGTCCTTGGCAACGAAGGGCACAGGGTTGTGGCCATGGCCGACGCGGCCGATGCGATGGCCTCGGTCCGCAAGACCGGAACCGGCCCCGACCTCTTGCTGACCGACCTTGACCTGCGCGGCAAGACCAGCGGACTGGAACTGGCCAACACGCTGCCCCAGATGGTGGGCCATGCCGTGCCCACCATCATTCTGACCGGTGACATCTCATCGGCGACGCTGAAGACCCTTTCCGCGTCTGAATTCACCCAGGTGGTCAAGCCGGTGAAGCCCGACATCCTTGCAAAGATGATTTCCGACCGCCTGCGGACGGCCCGTGTGGCGCGGGCCAAGACCGACCGTCGCGCCGATCTGTCGAAACTGACCGTTCATGTGATTGACGATGACAAGATGATCCGCGACACCACCCGCCGCCTGTTCGAGGCAGAGGGGTGGCAGGCTTTGGTCTATGGCTCTGCCGAAGAGTTTTTGCGCGGCCCCCGACCGGAAACCGATGCCTGCCTGTTGATCGACAACCAACTGCCCGGCATGGATGGCATTTCCCTGCTTGCCCTGTTGCGGACGGAACGGGTTCTTGTGCCCGCCGTCATGTTGACCGGCCATGGCGACGCCGCGACTGCGGTGGCCGCACTGAAGGCCGGGGCTTCGGACCTGCTGGAAAAGCCGGCAACGGCCGTCGAATTGCTGAAAAGCATCCGCGAGGCCGCGAAGACGGGCCCCGACGCCTTGCCGCAGACCGAACAGCGCAAGGCCGCGCAGAAACGGTTTTCAGACCTGACCCCGCGCGAGCGGAATGTGCTGAAGCGCGTTCTGGCGGGTGATCCCAACAAGGTCATTGCCGCCGACCTGAACATCAACCAGCGCACGGTTGAAAACCACCGCGCTTCGGTGATGCGCAAGACCGGGACGAAATCGCTGCCCGCTCTGGTCCGGCTGGCGCTTGTGGCCAACGCGCAAGGGGCGTGACGCCTGCCGCAGGGCCCGCGCGGCCCGATGGGGCGAAATCCGCTTAACGCCCCCGTTCCTGCGGAACGCCCCGCCCGCCCCCGGTGTTGCCTTGCCGTGACCGGCCTTGTCGGCCTGCGGTCGCACCCGGCAGGGGGCACCTGTTGCCACAAGGCCCGGCACCCGGGTTCAAGGAGGCTTCCATGACACATCCCACCGACATTCCCACCAACGGCGTTTTCGCCTTCGTTTACAACGGCTATGACGATGCCGACCTGTCCGATCTGACCACCGCCGAGGTGGAACATGCCACCGTCTACGGTCGCCACGACGAAACAATTGGCCGCATCAGCGCGTTGAAGGTCGGCGCGGACGGCCAGATCACCGATGCCGTCGTCGAAGTGGGCGGTTTTCTGGGGCTGGGCACGCATTCCGTCCTGGTGCCGTTCCGACGGCTGAGCGTGCTGCGCGAAAATGGCGGCAACCGCCTGCGGATCAATCTGGATACGACGCGCGCGGAACTTGAGGCATTGCCCGCCCATCGCGCCTGACCCAAGCGTTACAGGCGCAGGAAGCCACGCCCGGCCCCCTGCGCCTTCCTTCAGGCCCCCCCCCCAAGCGCGCCAGCGTCTTGTCGCCGATTGCGGCGCTCGCGGGAAGCACTAAGAGCCGTGATTTCACGTTTTGCACGCCCGCCCCGCCGATACTGATCAAGATCAGTACCTCGGCCGGTATCCGTGCAAAGATGGCCCCTCATGGACCAACTGCATGGAATCCCCCGAAATCGCCAAGGAAAGTCCAACCCCATGCCTGATGCCCCCGACGTTGCCGGCCTTGCCGCCCTTGCGATCTGCGAGTCGCTGCTGCTGGCCCTGAGTGCGCGCAAGATCCTGCCCGAAAACGAGATTCTCGGCCTGCTTGTCGACGCCGCCGCAGCCCATGAGCACGCGCGACCGGGTGACGGCTTTGACGATACCCACCGGGCGGTGGCCGAGGTGATCAACAAGCTCATTGGCGGTGGAAACGCGGGCCGCCGTCACTGAAGCGGACCGGGTTCTGACGACCAGCGCGAAACGAAAGCGCGGTCGGGCGACGGTGGAAGGCTGTGATTGCGAAATCCCCGCACGGCGGAACCGCCTGAGGAAATCGCGGCCGGGATTGCCAAAAGCTTCGGTATCGACGGTTCCGCGGCGCACGCTTTGCGGCGCGGCGGGCGGGGCGGGGGCAACAATCCTTTGTCCCGTCGCGATGGCAGTTACCCAGTCCCATCCCCTGCCGTCGAAAAACGCGCTCATGCTTGATCTGTGATGGAACGAAAGGTCCAGGTCGCGCGTAGAATCGCCAGATGACAGGCCTCCGCGCTGCCCGAAATTCGCCTGAAGGTTGAATATCCCCCGGCTGTCCTGTCGCCCCAAAAGAAGGCGGCCGCCATGCAAGTACGCTCGATCATCATCCCCGCTGCCGGCCTTGGCACGCGGCTTTTGCCCGCGACCAAGGTGGTGCCGAAAGAGCTTTTGAACGTCTATGACCGCCCGGTGCTGCAGTTCGCCATCGACGAGGCGATTGATGCCGGGGCCGAGCGGATCATCGTGGTGATCCACCCCGACAAACTGGCGATCCGCGACTATCTCAAGCCGGATGAAGATTTTGTGGGTCGGCTGAGTGCCTGCGGGAAGACCATGCTCAGCGCGGCGCTGTCGGCGGTGCAGGTGCCCGATTCCGTGGATCTGGTGTTTGCGTTTCAAAACCGGCCCCTCGGGCTTGGGCACGCGATCTCGTGTTGCAGCGGGTCGGTCTTGCCGGGGCCGGTCGGGGTGATCCTGCCCGATGACATCATCATGGGCGAATACGGCATGGCCGAAATGGCGCAGGCATATCGCAGTGGTCACATGGTGGCCGCGATGACGGTCCCGGCAGCAGAGGCGTCGCGCTATGGCATCTTTCGCCTTCTGGGTGCTGCAACCGGGCGATCCGTTGCCGTGTCCAGCATGGTTGAAAAGCCCAAAGCCGGAACCGAGCCGTCGCTGCTGGCGGCCGTCGGCCGCTATATCCTTGATCCGGTGATCTTTTCCACCCTGCGGGGTATCCCGCGCGGCGCAGGCGGTGAAATCCAGTTGACCGATGCCATTGCCGTGGACGCCGCCCGCATCGCGCTGACCGCGTTCCGCTTTTCGGGCCAGCGCTTTGACTGCGGCAGCCATGACGGGCTGATCGAGGCCGCAATCGCCCGCCAGAGCGAGGTCAAGCGCGCGCGCGGTGTCACGGGTTCCGGGGAGGCCGCAACACGGTTGTCGGCCCGGATCAACGACCGTCCGCCCGGCAACGGTCGGGTGGACGGCCAGTTTTCGGTCTCTGAGGGGAGAATGCCATGAGTTGGGATGAAATACAGTCGAAATGGGCCGCCATGGCCCGCCGGGTGCGGTCTGACCTGCCCCGGGACGACGACGCACTGGCAATATCCGCCACGCCAGCGCCATCGCCGCCGCCGCCGATCCGGCCCGAAACAAGCGCGCCGCCGCAACTTGATCGCACCGACGCGTGAGCAGTCCGCCATTCTGGCGCCTCTGGCGTCGTTCCCGGGCTGCGGTCGATTTCTGGCAAGACCCCCAGGCAATCCGGGCCGACCTGTTCGGCCCCGAACGGCTGGAACATCACGCGGTGTCCTTGGCGACCGACCATCAGGTCACTTTGGCGCGCGGGTCGGACCGGCGGTTGGCGCGCCGGTTGAAAGACAATGCCGGTGCCTTGCTGTCGGCCTATCAGGACTCGGCGGCGTCACTGAAGGCCGGGCAGGCCATCACCCCCGCCGCCGAATGGCTGCTGGACAATTTCCACACGGTTGATGCGCAGTTGCGCCAGATCAAGGCCGACCTGCCCCCCGATTACTATCGCCAGTTGCCAAAGCTGCAGACCGGTCCCTTTGCGGGATATCCGCGGGTTCTTGAACTCGCCTGGGCCTATGTGGCCCACACCGACAGCCTGTTTTCGGCGGCGCTTCTGACGCGGTTCGTGCGGGCCTATCAAACCGTCCAACCGCTGAACATCGGAGAGTTGTGGGCGCTTGCGATCACCCTGCGCATCGTGATGATCGAAAACATGCGGCGGTTGTCGATGCAGATCGTGGCAGCGCAGCGGGTGCGGTTGCAGGCCGATGAACTGGTGGACCGGGGCTTTGGTGGCGAGACGGGCGCGCTGGCACTGGCGGAAACCATGGTCCATGGGTTGACCGACGCCGACGCCCCCGACATCTTCTGCGCCCAGATTGCCAAGCGGTTGCGCGGTGCCGACCCGGCCGAGACGCCGCTTCTGGCATGGTTGCAGGACCGTCTGCACCGGGGCGGCTCTTCGGTGGAAACCCTGGTGATGACGGCGCAGCACCGGCAGGGCGCGGCCAATATCACGATGCGCAATCTGGTCACCTCGATGCGGCTGATGTCCGAGGTGGACTGGGCCGATTTCTTCGAGGCGGTCAGCCTGATCGACCTCCGCCTGCGCGCCGCCTTCGACTTTGCGGCGATGGATTTTCCGACCCGCAACGATTACCGCACCGCCATCGAAACCCTGGCGCGCGGGACCGGGCGGGACGAGGCCTCGGTGACCGAGGCGGCGCTGGACCTTTGCGCGCAGGGCGATCCGGGGCGGGCGTTGATCGGGGATGGCAGACGCGACCTGGAGCAGGCCTTGGGCTTTTCGGTACCCCGGCCGCTGGCCTTGCGGCGATTTGTGCGGCGGTTGGGTCTTCCGGGATACCTCGGCGCCGTCGGGCTGGCGTCCGTGGCGGTTCTGGCGACAGCGCTTGCGGCAACGGGGGCCACGGGCTGGGCTCTTGCGGCTTTGGCCGTCACAGGCGCGGGCGTGGCCACGGAATGCGGCATGGCGATGGTCAATCTGGCCATCACCCGCAGCTTTGCGCCCAGACAACTGCCGGGGCTGGAGCTTTTGTCGGGCATCCCGCCCGACCTGCGGGTTCTGGTTGCGGTGCCGGTTCTTCTTGCCAGTCCGGGCGACCTGCACGAACAGATCGAACGGCTGGAAGTGCATCACCTGTCCAGCATCGGGGGGGCGGTCAGCTTTGCCTTGTTGTCCGATGGCCCCGACGCCAGCACCGAAGTAACGCCCGATGACGCCATTCTTCTGGCCCTTGCCACCAGCGAAATCGCCCGCCTGAACGCCCGCTATCCCGCCGAAGACGGCCCCCGCTTTCTGCTGCTGCACCGTCGCAGGCTGTGGAACCCGCAGGAAGGCGTCTGGATGGGATGGGAACGCAAGCGCGGCAAGCTGTGCGAGTTGAACCGTCTGCTGCGCGGTGCGACCGACACAAGTTTTGTGGCCGACACCCCGGCGATCCGGCAGGACATCCGCTTTGTGATCACCCTGGACGCCGACACGCGCCTGCTGCGCGATTCGGTGCGGCGGCTGGTGGGCAAGATGGCGCATCCGCTGAACCACGCGCAGTTCGATGCCGCCCGACAACGGGTGGTCAAGGGCTACGGCATCCTGCAGCCGCGCGTTGCCCCCAGCCTGCCGATGACACGCGACGGGTCGCTGTATCAGCGCGTCTATTCCAGCCCCGGCGGGATCGAGCCCTATGCTGCGGCCATTTCGGACGTGTATCAGGACCTGTTCGATGAGGGGTCCTTCACCGGAAAGGGCATCTATGACGTGGATGCCTTTGCCCGGGCCCTGGAGGGGCGGGTGCCAGAAAACACCCTGCTTAGCCACGATCTGTTCGAAGGCATCTTTGCGCGGGCGGGGCTTGCGACCGACATTCAGGTCGTCGAGGATTTCCCCGCGCGCCAGGATGTGGACGCCGCGCGACAGCACCGCTGGACGCGGGGCGACTGGCAGTTGCTGCCCTGGATCGCCGGGCGCAGGCGCACCCCGGGCGGCATCTCTGCCGTGGGGCGATGGAAAATGCTGGACAATCTGCGGCGCAGCCTGGTGGCGCCCTTGGCGCTTTTGACGCTGTTGCTGGGGTGGGCCGGGCCCTTTGCGGCCGGATGGACGGCGGCCGTGGTTGCGATGCTGGCGCTGCCCCACTTGATTGCGCTGCCCTTCGCCGTGGTGCCCGGGCGGGCCGGGATCACCTCGCAAAGCCATTTTGAAGCCCTTTGGTCGGATGTCCGGCTGGCGGTTGCGCGCATCGGGCTGAACCTGATCCTTTTGCCCGGCAGCGCCTTTGTCATGGCGGATGCGATCGCGCGCAGTCTGGTCCGGTTGCGGACCCGGCGGCATCTTCTGGAATGGAAAACGGCGGCGCAGGCGGGCAGCGGGGCGATGCCGTCCTTGCTGCGGCAATACATGCGCCACGCCGGCGGGATCGGCCTTGGGCTGGGGGCCTGCGTGCTGGCCTATGCCCTCCGCCCCGAAAGCCTGCCCGTTCTCTTGCCCTTCGCGCTGGCCTGGGCTTTCGCCCCGGCGGTTGCCCACCGGATCAGCCTGCCGCGCGCGCTGAGCGTTCCGCAAAGCCTGACGGCCGCCGATACCCGGACCTTGCGCCTGATCGCCCGGCGCACCTGGCGCTATTTCGAAACCTTCGTGACCCCGGAAGACAACTTCCTGCCGCCCGACAACTATCAGGAAATCCCAAAGCCCGTGGTGGCAAGGCGCACCTCGCCCACCAACATCGGCCTGTATCTTTTGTCGGTGACGGCGGCGCATGACCTGGGATGGATCAGCCAGGCCCAGGCGGCCAACCGGCTGGACCAGACCCTGCGCACCCTGCTGCGGATGCCGCGCTTTCGCGGCCACCTGTACAACTGGCACGACACCAGTGACCTGCGCGTGCTGGATCCGCCCTATGTGTCCTCGGTCGACAGCGGCAATCTGGCCGGGCATCTGATCGCGGTGGCGCAGGCCTGCGAGGCCTGGGCCGCGGCGGACGCGACCGATCCGCAGGGTCTGCAAAAGGGGCTGCAGGACGCGCGCGCCCTGGCGGAAGAGGCGCTTCTGGCCGATCCGGTGCCCGCCCTGTCCGACCTTTTGGCGCAGATCGCAAAAGGGGCAACCGACGCCCTGATCGCCCGGGCGCAGCATCTGGCGGATACGCTGCCATTGGGACCCGAAGTTGCCTTCTGGACCCGCGCGATGATTGCCAGCCACGACACGGCGCTTGCCCCGAAAGACCAGTTGCACGCCCTTGCCGACATGGCCCGCAGCTTTGCGATGGCGATGGATTTCCGCTTTCTGCTGGATCCGGAAAAAAAGCTGCTTTCCATCGGCTTTACGGTGTCCACAAACACGCTGGACCCGAACTGCTACGATCTGCTGGCCTCTGAAGCGCGGCTGGCGTCGTTGTTTGCCATCGCCAAGGCCGATATCGAAACCCGGCACTGGTTCCGCCTTGGCCGCGCCGCCACCCCCATCGGGGCGGGGTCTGCGCTGATTTCGTGGTCGGGCAGCATGTTCGAATATCTGATGCCCGCTTTGGTGATGCGCGCTCCCGCCGGGTCGGTGCTGGAGCAGACCAGCCACCGCGTCGTGCAACGGCAACGCAGCTATGCGGCGGGGCTGAACCTGCCCTGGGGTATCTCGGAATCCGCCTATAACGCCCGCGATCTGGAGATGACCTATCAGTATTCCAATTTCGGGGTGCCGGGGCTGGGGTTGAAACGCGGTCTGGCCGAAAATCAGGTGATCGCCCCTTATGCCACCGCGCTGGCCGCGATGGTGGACCCAAGGGCCGCGGTGCAGAACTTTGCGGCGTTGACCGCCCTGGGCGCGCAGGGCCGCTACGGGTTTTACGAAGCGCTGGATTTCACCGCCACCCGCCTGCCGGAAGGCGGCCGTTGCGCCATCGTGCGCAGTTCCATGGCGCATCATCAGGGCATGACCATTACGGCCCTTGCCAATGTCTTGCAGGACGGGCGGATCCGCGCCCGCTTTCATGGCGAACCGATGATACAGGCCGTCGATCTTCTGCTGCAGGAACGCGTGCCGCGCGATGCCCCGGTTGCGGCCCCCCATGCGGCGGATGTGCAGGTCACGCCGGTCGATCACTCGGGCCCGCCCATCCTGCGCCGCTTTGACAGCCCCGCCGATGCCTGGCCAAGCGCGCATCTTCTGTCGAATGGCAATTACAGCGTGACGCTGACCCCAACCGGGGCCGGGTTCAGCCGCTGGCGAGACCTTGCCGTCACCCGCTGGCGGGCCGATCCGACACAGCCGGGGCAGGGGTCGTACCTGTACCTGCGCGACGTGAAGTCTGGCACCATTTGGTCCAGCGGGGTGCAGCCCTTGGGACAGCAGGCCGGCCATACGGCGGTGTTCTGCGACCATCATGCCGCCTTTACCCACCGTGCCGCGCAATTGATCACCCAAACCGAAGTTGTCGTCTCGGGCGAGGATGATGCCGAGGCCCGCCGCGTTACCCTGACCAATACCGGGCGCCATGCCCGAGAGGTCGAGATAACCTCTTATGCCGAACTCGTGCTGGCCCCCCCGGCCTCTGACCTGTCGCATCCGGCCTTTTCCAAGATGTTCGTGGTCACCGATTTTCTGCCCGAACTGGGCGTTCTGATCGCCACCCGCCGCCGCCGTTCGCCGTCCGATCCCGAGGTCTGGGCCGCCCATATCGCCGTGGTCGAAGGTCAGGAAACCGCGCCTCTGCAACACGAATCCGACCGCGCCCGCTTTGTCGGGCGCGGGCAGGGCCCGGCCACCGCCGCGATGGCCACCGCCCCTCTCTCCGGCACCACGGGGACCGTTCTTGACCCGATCTTCGCCCTGCGCCGCCGCATCCTTGTTCCGGCGGGCGGCCGGGCCCGGGTGACCTTCTGGACCATGGTGGCCCCGACCTCTGGCATTCTCTTGGGCATGGTGGATCGCCACCGCGACGCCTCTGCCTTCGGGCGGGCGGCCACCCTGGCCTGGACCCACTCTCAGGTGCAGTTGCGCCACCACGGCCTGTCCCCCGACGATGCGGCCGAGTTTCAGCGGCTGGCGGGCATGCTGATCTGCAACGACGCCCGCCTGCGCGCCTCTCCGGCCCGGATTGCCGCCGGAGACGGCCCGCAGTCGCGTCTTTGGGCCCTCGGAATCTCTGGCGATCTGCCGATCGTGCTGTTCATCATCACCGACGCCGAAGACATCGCCCGCTTGCGTGAGGTGCTGGCGGGGCAGGACTATTGGCGCATGCGGCAACTGGCGGTCGATCTGGTGATCCTGAACGATCGCGGCTCGTCCTATGTGCAGGATCTGCAGATTGCCATCGAGACCGCGGTGCGCTCGGCGCTGGCGCGGCCAAGACCGCCGGGACAGTCCGAGGCGCAGGGGGCCACTTTCGCGTTTCGCAGCGACCTGATGACCCCCGAAGCGCGGGCGATGCTGGTGGCGGCGGCCGATGTCATCCTGAACGCCAGCCGGGGCGGTATCGGCAGCCAGCTTGATGCGCTGCCCGTCCTGGGCAGACCATTGATCGGCCCGGCCCCACCGACCGCGCTGCCCCAGCCCGTGCCGGGGCCCTCGCCTGTGCTCCCGGCCCCGCCCTTGGAGTTTTTCAACGGAATTGGCGGATTTGCGGCGGACGGCCGCGAATATGTCACGGTTCTGCAGAACGGCGAAACCACGCCCGCGCCCTGGATCAACGTCATCGCCAACCC
>JANMJC010000222.1:0-1782 GCA_031371185.1 Paracoccaceae bacterium
GGTCAGGCGGTACTTGTTGACGCCGACGATCACCTCGTCGCCCCGGTCAATCGCAGCCTGACGGCGGGCGGCGGATTCCTCGATGCGCAACTTGGGCATGCCGCTTGCGACGGCTTTGGTCATGCCGCCCATCGCCTCGACCTCCTCCATCAACTCCCAGGCCCGGGTGGCCAGATCATGGGTCAGGCTTTCGACGTAATAGCTGCCTGCCAGCGGATCGACGACATGGGTGATGCCGGTTTCCTCTTGCAGGATCAGTTGGGTGTTGCGCGCGATGCGGGCCGAAAATTCGGTCGGCAGCGCCATCGCCTCGTCCAGCGCATTGGTGTGCAGGCTTTGCGTGCCGCCCAGAACCGCCGACATCGCCTCGTACGCGGTGCGGATGATGTTGTTGTAGGGGTCCTGTTCCTGCAAGGACACGCCGGAGGTCTGGCAATGGGTGCGCAGCATCATCGAGCCGGTGTTTTTCGGGGCAAATTCCTGCATGACCCGGTGCCACAGCATCCGGGCGGCGCGCAGTTTGGCGGCCTCCATGAAGAAATTCATTCCGATGGCGAAGAAGAATGACAGCCTCCCGGCGAAATCATCGACCCCCATCCCGCGCGCGAGGGCGGCGCGAACATATTCGCGGCCGTCGGCCAGGGTAAAGGCCAGTTCCTGCACCAGATTGGCCCCGGCTTCCTGCATGTGATGGCCGGAAATCGAGATCGAGTTGAATTTCGGCATCTGGGCAGAGGTAAACTCGATGATATCCGCGATGATCCGCATCGAGGGTTCGGGCGGATAGACATAGGTATTGCGCACCATGAATTCCTTCAGGATGTCGTTCTGGATCGTACCCGACAGGGCCGCGCGGGGCACGCCCTGCTCTTCACCCGCAACGATGAAAGACGCCAGAATCGGGATCACCGCGCCATTCATCGTCATGGAGACAGAGACCTTGCCCAGGGGGATGCCGTCGAACAGGATTTTCATGTCCTCGACGGAATCAATCGCCACCCCGGCCTTGCCGACATCGCCTTCGACGCGGGGATGATCGCTGTCATAGCCGCGGTGCGTGGCCAGATCAAAGGCGACCGAGACGCCCTGCTGCCCGGCGGCAAGGTTCTTGCGGTAAAAGGCGTTCGAAGCCTCGGCGGTGGAAAAGCCCGCGTATTGGCGGATGGTCCAGGGGCGGCCGGCGTACATGGTGGCGCGGACCCCGCGCGTGAAGGGTGCGGCACCCGGCACCTCGCCGATCTGGGGCAGGCCCCGCAAATCGTCGGCGGTGTAAAGCGGCTTGACCGTGATCCCCTCGAGCGTGTGCCAGTTCAGCCCGGACAGCGGTTTGTCTTTCAACTCGCGGGCGGCGAGGGCGTCCCAGGTGGCGCGGGTCATGGCAGGGTCCTTGGGCTGAAGCTTGGGGCGGGCGGCGGAAGCGGGGGTTTCACACCCCCGCGCCGGTTTGTTCCAAACCGGCTTCCCCCGTGGGAATATTTGGATCAAGATAAAGGACGGGTCTCATTCAAACTCCAGGATCACTTCGTCGACCTTCAGGCTGCTGCCCGCGCTGGTGGCGACCCGTTTGACCACGCCGCGTCGCTCGGCCTTCAGGATGTTTTCCATCTTCATCGCCTCGACCGTGGCCAGCGGCTGACCTTCCTGCACCTCGTCGCCAACCGCGACCATGATGCGGGCAACAAGGCCGGGCATCGGGCACAGAAGGAATTTGGAGGTGTCGGGCGGCAGTTTTTTCCAGCATCAGCCCGGACAGTTCCTTTTGGCGCGGCGTCTGGACATGAA
>JANMJC010000233.1:0-2432 GCA_031371185.1 Paracoccaceae bacterium
GCGCTACATTCTGTCGCAGGGGGTCGGTCAGGCCTTGGTGGCCGATGACGTCCCGGTGGATCTGGTGCTGGGGGTTCTGGCGGATTGATTGCGCGGGCGCTGACGCCCCGTAGATTGCGCGAAAATTCCGTGAAATGCGCGGGTGCGCCCGGCGCGTGACGCAACCGGGGTGCTAGTCTTGCCGCTTGGGCGCAAGGGAGGTCCGCATGTTTTCCACCACAACCGACGTCACTCAGCAGGTTCTGGGCGTGATCGACCTTGAGGGGATCGACCCCTACGAGAACTGGGAAAAGTCGACCCGGCCATCGGGGGCGGCCCTGACGGCGTTGTGGCAGCCGGTCTTTGGCGAACTGGTTCCCGATGTCTCGGGATCGCTGACCGGGCCCGCCGCCACGCTGCTTGCCCAGATCACCACCTCTTCCGAGATCGCCGCCGAACCCCAGACCCTCGCGCTTTTGGCGCGGCTTGCCGCCGGAGACCCCCTGCGCGAGGTGGAAAGGCGGTTCTTCGTGTTTCGCCCCGAAGCGCGGGCCTACCTTGCGCGGCTAAGCAGCGGTGCGGCCATTCCGCTGAAAATCCTGCATCTGGGACCGGCGGTTCCGGTGGCTTTTGTCGGTCAGACCCTGACCAGCCCCGCCCTGCCGCCCCTGGGCACCGGCCGCGCGGGCACGGTCGTGACCGGGATCATCGACGACGTGATGGGATTTGCCAACGAACGCTTTCGCCGCGCCCCGGGCGGCAGCCGGGTCGAGAGGTTCTGGATGCAGGCGATGCCCGCGGTTGCCGGGGGCACGGCCACGGTCGGCGGCGAGATCGACCGGGCGGGGATAGACGCGCTTTTGGCCAGCACGCCCGAAGAACCCCGCATCTACGAGCGGCTGTTTCCCGGCGGGGTCTATGTGATCGCCCCCGCGCCGCGCGGCGACCTTGGACTGACGCCGTACGAATCGCTGAATGCGCAGCCCTTTGCCCGGGCCGAGACGCACGGGACTCAGGTTCTGGATCTGGCGGCGGGCTATCCGATGGGGACGGCCCCGCAGGATCGCCCGATTCTGGCGGTGCAATTGCCGCAGTTGGCGACGCTGGAGACCTGGGGCGCGCGGCTGGATCTGTTCATTCTGGCGGGTCTGCAACGGCTGTTCCACTGGGCCGACCGTTGGGTTGAAAACGGTCAAAGCCGCCGCGCGCCGCTGGTCGTCAACATCAGTTACGGGGTCCTTGCTGGGCCCAAGGATGGCACCGGGCTGATCGAGCAGGAAATCGCGCGGATGGTGGCGGCGCGCAATGCCGAGGGCGTGCCCACCGTGGTGGTTCTGCCGGCGGGCAACGGTTATCGCGACAATTGTCACGCGGGCCTGATGCTTGAACCTGGGGCGACCGGCGATCTGACGCTGCGGGTGCAGCCCGATGACCAGTCGGTATCCTTCGCCGAGATCTGGCTGAACGGGATGGAGCGGTTGCGCCTGCGGATCACGCCGCCGCAAGGCACGCCCTTTGACCGCCTGATCCTGCCGGTGGATCAGGTCATCGACTGGCAGCGTCAATTGACCAACGGGCTGAAGCTGACGCTGGTGCGCATCTATGTGCGGCCCTATCCGGCGGGCCATCCCTTTGGCAATGGCCGCACCCGGGTGACGGTGGCCTTTCTGCCCAGCCAGAACCACGAGGCGCCGTTGCAGGTCGTGCCGGCGGGGGCCTACGAGATGCGGCTGACCAACCGGGGGGCCACGGCCTTGCGCGCCGTGATCGAGACTCAACGCGACGATACCCCGCCCGGCTTTCCGGTCTGGGGGCGTCAGGCCTATCTGGATCACCCGCTGGCCCATGGCTGGGACCCGGCCCTGAAGAACTTTACCGCGCCCGGGCCCGGATCGGCAGTGACGCGGGGCGGAACCCTGTCAGGATTTGGCACGGCGGCTGCCCCGGGCGTGGTGGTGGTAGGGGCGGCCTTTGACCGCGACGCGCTGGTCCGGGCGGCGCTGTACTGCGGCGCGGGGCCGACCCCGGGACGCGCCCGCCCCGACCTGAGTGCTGTGTCCGAGGAAACCCGGGCCCATCCCGGCGTGATGACGGCGGCCACCCTGTCGGGCGGGGTGACGCTGTTGTCGGGAACTTCCAACGCCGCCCCGCAGGTGACGCGCGCGCTCGTCGATCTTCTGTCCGCCAATCCCGATCATCCCTTGCAGGACCTGACGCCGCTTTTTGCCGGTCAGCCCTTTGCGGGTCCGGGCGACGACCAGTTGGGGCGTGGGCAATTGCCGTTTTCCGTCACCGCAGGCCGGCCGGCGCGCAGGCTTGGGCGGGGGTCCTGAGGCGATCCGGCAAGCTTGGGGTGGGCGAAAGTCTGTGCCGGGCCCGACCTTGGGGGTGCGCCGCCTTGCGACCGCCTCAGCGCGCAGCCACGGCCGCCAGAACCGTCTCTTTGGGCTGGG
>JANMJC010000288.1:0-8349 GCA_031371185.1 Paracoccaceae bacterium
GCAGAAGATAGACCGTCCGTCCGCCTGCATCCTGTGCGCATGTTGTTCCACTTCGTGCCCTAGCTACTGGTGGAATAGCGATCGTTATCTCGGTCCCGCCGCGTTGCTTGCGGCCTACCGCTGGATCATCGACAGCCGCGACGAGGCGACGGGCGAGCGGTTGGACGATCTGGAAGACCCCTTCAAGCTGTACCGCTGCCATACGATCATGAACTGCGCCAAGACCTGCCCCAAGGGGTTGAACCCGGCGCGGGCGATTTCGCAGATCAAGCAGATGATGGTGGAACGCGTGGTGTAAGATGCGCGTCTGGGGTGTTGATTTTACCTCCGCGCCGCGCCGGGCCAAGCCGATCACGCTGGCGCGCGGCTGGCTGGAAGGCGCCCTTCTGACCGTCGAGGCGGTGGAATCGCTGCCCGACTTTCCCGCCTTCGAGGCGTTCCTGACCCGGCCGGGCCCGTGGATCGCCGGGTTCGACTTTCCCTTTGCCCAGGCCCGGCGGTTTCTGGACGGCGTGGGTTGGCCAGTGGACTGGGGTGCCTGCATCGACCTTGTCGCGGGGCTGACGCGGGCCCATTTTCGCGAAGTGTTGGAGAAGTACAAGCAACATCGGGATTTTGGCGATCGAGAGCACCAAAGACTGTTCGAAAAAGGCACAGGTGCTGCAAGCCCGCAAAAGCTGTACGGCGTGCCGGTGGCGCTGATGTTTCTGGAAGGCGCGCCGCGTCTGCGCCGGGCGGGGCTGCATGTGCCGGGGCTTTGCGTGGGCGATGCGACCCGGATCGCGGTCGAGGCCTATCCCGGCGTGGCCGCAAGGGCCCTGATCGGGCGGACCCCCTACAAATCGGACCAGGGCGATACCCAAGGCAAGGCCGCCGCGCGCCGAGCACTTGTGTCGGCGCTGACCGGTGAGGCGGGACAAGGGCGCTTCGGACTGCGGATGGACCTGCCCCAGGGTCTGGAAACCCTTGCGAATGCCGACGGTCTGGATGCGGCGATTTGCGCGGTTCAGGCGGCCTGGGCCCTGCGCGCGGGCTTTGCGCAGACCGGAATGCCGGGCCTGCCGGACCCTGCCGAGGGCTGGATCGCCGACCCCTTCCTGTCCGACCGCCTAAGGGCCTGAAAGCGGATCAAGCGCGCGCAGGGCGTCCATCTCGGCATCGCCAAAATGCTCGATCCCGTCGGTCAGCGCATGGATCTGGTCAACCAGCGCGCGGGCCTGGTCCATCTGATCTTGCGAAAACGCCACCCCTGACTTGGTAAAGCCGCACAGCGTGCGCGAATTGGCCGGTCCGGTGGCATAGTTCCAGCCGTTGTGCAGGCCATGGGCCACGGCATCGGCAATCACGCCGGCCGGGTCATCGGCCATCAGATCGGCCCAGACCACCGTGCCCGTGTTGGTCAGCCCATGGCGCACCACCGGATCCGACAGCATGTAGCCCTTTTCACTGTATCGCGCGATCCAGTCCGACGCATAGGTGCGGTACAGCAGCGAAGGCCGGGTAAAGCGGATGTGAACCGCCAGGGCAAAGCCGGTATCACACAGCGCCGAGAGCCGCGACAGGGGTGCGGCGACCTGCCTCGCGATGCCGTCAGTTTTGGACACAGGACCTCTCCACGGAGCAATCTGTTGCGCTGTACACTTTTAACGGGCATCACTGACCTGTGGACGCTACGGCGCGTGGCCGCATTCGGCAACACCTTTTGACAGATGTCACGATTGAAGATCATGAAAGACCAGATCGAACCGATCGCCAACGCAGGGTTCTACGTTGCGCTTCGGGTTGGATTTTCCTTTCCCGAAGACGAGCTGAACCAGCTGCCGGACCCGTGGATTGAATATTATACCGCCCATGGCCTTGTGGTGGCGGATCCGGCCATGAAATGGGTCTATGCCAATTCCGGGGTGGCCCGGATGTCGGAACTGAATCTGCCCGATCCCCAAAGGGTGCTGCCGCGTGCGGCGCATTATGGGCTGGAATATGGGGCCGTAGTGTCGGTTCACGGTCCGCGCGACAACGGCCGCCGCAGCTTTGGCTTCTTCTTTCGCGATGACCGAGAGCTTTTGGGCGGCGAATTGAAAGAGCTGGAGCAGATCCTGCGTGACCTTCATGGCAGCAAGGACGAGTCCAGGGCCCTGACCGCCGCCGAGGTCGAGGCGTTGCAGATGCAGTCGCGCGGGCTGAGGTTGAAGCAGGTGGCGGGGGAGTTGGGCATTTCGGAAAGTGCCGTCAAGGCGCGGCTGAACAACGTCAAACGCAAGCTTGGGGCGAAGACCCTTGCTCAGGCGGTATCAATTGCATCGGCCCGTCGATTGATCTGACCCGGAATCACTGGATATTCATATCGTTTCCACTTTAGGTATAATGTGGGGGCCATGTTACAACTTGAAGGAAGAAGGCTCCCGCGGTCTGTAAAACTCTGGGGGCGTCATGGACAACATTTGCTTCGATTTTTCCGACTTTCATCGGCACGGAAATGCGTTCTATCAATTCCTGGCGCTGCGCAAGCGCATTCTGGTGGATCAACTGGGCTGGCAGGTGCCGCATGACGACCATGTCGAAATGGACCAGTACGATTCTCCGCTGGCGCAGTATTCGCTGGTCTGGCAGGCGGGAAAGGTGCTAGGCGGCGCGCGGACCATGCCAACCACGGCGACCTGGGGCGAGCATACCTATATGCTGCGCGACGCCCATTCGGGCAAGTTGCCGCATATTCCGCCGCAGGTCATGTCGGTCGACATCGCCTCGCCGCTGGTCTGGGAATGCACCCGTCTGGTCATTTCGGACGAGGTCACCACCCAGGCCGCCCGGTCGGAATGTCTGCGTCTGATCATCGACGGTCTGGTCGCGATTGCGCGCAAGCGCGGGGCCGAAGAGTTGATCAGCCTGTCGCCCCTGCACCTGATGCGCGCGATGCGGCAGTTGGGGTATCAGGTGACGCCGCTTGGCGACACCTATCGCAACGACGAGGACGGCCGGGTTTACGGCGTGCTGCGCATGCCGGCGACCTTCAGCCGTCTGCGGCAACGGGCCGGGCGCGCCGAGGTGCATCCCCTGCCCGAACGAGTCGGGATGGCGGCGCGATAGGGCAATGCCGTTCTGTCGCCCCTTGGGTTCGCACCAGGGTCGTCAAGGGTCCGCCTTTGAGGGTTCCGTGCGGGGGTGAACCGCTGTGCTGTTGGGGCGGTTCACCCGGCGTTGATAAAGTGCAGCCCCGAAAACCGGGCCCGCAGGGCTGCCGTGCGCGGGGCCAGGGTTTCGGGGGCGTTCGAGCGCAGCGCCTCGGCGATCAGGGCGGCAAGGGCCGGGGCATCGGCGGGCGTCACCCCCCGGCGCACCAGTTCCGGCGTGCCGATGCGCAACCCGTTCAGATCGCCGGGGACCGGGGCCACCGGCAGCCCGATGCCGCAGGCCAGAAACCCCGCACGGCGCAGGGTTTTCGACGCCGTCTGGCCCCCGCCAAAGGGCGCCGCCAGAACCGCGAACTGGTGCGACCGGGTAAAGCCGTGCTCGGCCCCAAAGACCGCGATGCCCAAAGCGTGCAGGTCCCGGGCAAGCGCCTGCGACAGATCGACCATCGCGCGGGCATAGGCCGCGCCATGGTCGCGCCAGTCCAGCAAGGTCAGGGCCAGGGCTGCGGATTTGGCGGCGTCGAAATTGGCGGTCATGCCGGGATAGGCGATGGCATCCAGCCGCTGCGCAATCGCGGCGTCATTGGTCACGATCAACCCGCTCGCCGGGCCGCCAAGCGATTTGTAGGTGCTCATCGTCATCAGATGCGCGCCTTGGGTCAGGGGGTTGGGAAAGCTGCCGCCCGCGATCATGCCGCATTGATGGGCGGCGTCGAACAGGACCTTTGCCCCCACCTCATCGGCAATGGCGCGAATTTCGGGCACCGGATGGGGAAACAGGTTCAACGACCCGCCGACGGTGATGATCCTGGGACGCGTTTGGCGGGCAAGGGCGCGAAGCTCCTTCAGATCAAGGGTATAGCCGTCGGCGTTGATCGGGGCTTCATGGGTGACAAGGCCGTAAAGACCGGCGCAGCCCTCGGCGTGGTGGGTGACATGACCGCCGATCGAGGCTGGCGGGGCGATGATGCTGTCGCCCGGACGGGCCAGCGCCATGAAGCCGTAAAGATTGGCCAGGGCGCCGGACCCGACCCGGATTTCGGCATGGCTGGCCTGAAAGATCTCGGCGGCCAACTCGGCGGCCAGCACCTCGATCTCTTCGATGGCCTCAAGCCCCATTTCGTATTTGTCGCCCGGATAGCCCAACGAGGGGCGCGAGCCCAGACCGCGCGACAGGGCCGCCTCGGCGCGCGGGTGCATCACATTGGTCGCGGGGTTCAGGTTGAAACAATCCTGATCGTGGATCCGGGTGTTCAGGCTGATCAACGCGTCGATCCGGTCGGCCACGGCAGCGGCGGGGGCTGCGGTGCCGGTGGCAAGCCGCTGGATATGGGCTTCGACGGCGGCGGGAACCCAGGAACGGGGGGCGAGTTGGGGCATCGACATCTCCTGTTTTGCGGGCAGAAGACCCGATTGCGCCGGGCTTCGCAAACCTGATCTGCACAAGGCGCCGGCGAAATGTGCGGGCCAGGGGGGGCGATCTGGCCGCATCGGACGCGGCCAGACAGGTTGCGGTTTGCCCCCCGGGGGCGTCAGGCGAAGGCCGCTTCCAGAGCCACCTCGACCATGGCGCCAAAGCTGGTTTCGCGCTGGTCGGCGGGCAGGGCCTCGTGCGTCAGGATATGGTCAGAGATGGTCATCACCGCCAGAGCCCGGCGGCCATGACGCGCGGCAAGGTGGTACAGTTCCGCCGCCTCCATCTCGACGCACAGGGTGCCGTGGCGCTGCAACTGGTCCGACAGGTCCGGCCGTTCGTCGTAAAAGGTGTCCGACGAATAGATGCCGCCGACGTGCACCGGCACGCCGATCTTCAGCGCGGCCTTGTGCGCGGCGGACAACAGGCCGAAGTCGGCGCAGGGCGCGAAATTCAGCTCTTTGAAGATCGACCGCGAGGGCGAGCCGCAGCTGCTGGCGGTCTGCGCCAGAACCACGTCGCGCACCTTGACATGGGTCTGCATGGCCCCCGCCGACCCGATGCGGATCAGGGTCTTCGCGCCATAGTCGCGGATCATCTCGTTGGCATAGATCGACAGGCTGGGCATCCCCATGCCCGAGCCGTGGATCGTGACCCGCTGGCCCTTGTAGGTGCCGGTATAGCCCAGCATGCCGCGCACCTCGTTCACCAGAACCGGATTTTCCAGATATTTCTGCGCCGCCCAACGGGCCCGGTAGGGGTCGCCGGGCAACAGCACGGTTTCCGCGATGTCGCCCGGTTTGGCACCGATGTGAAAGGTCATGACCGTCTCCCTGATTATTCCCCTGCCAAAGGTAGGGGAAGGCCGGGGGCAGCGAAAGGGGCCGCGACTATAACGTTACAGCTTGCGTTCGGGGCGGGAAATTCCGAAATGTGGATCACAAGGGGGCGTCGCGATGATCGAATCACGGATCGAAAACCTGCTGGATCAGATGAGCCTGGACGAGCAGGTCATGCTGCTGTCGGGGATCGATTTCTGGTCGGTCGCCATGATCGAGCGGTTGGGCATCGGCAAGTTGCGGGTCACCGATGGGCCCAACGGTGCGCGCGGCGGTGGCAGTCTGATCGGCGGGGTCAAGGCAGCGGCCTTTCCGGTGGGCATCGCCCTGGGGTCAAGCTGGAATCCCGACCTTGTGCGCGACATCGGCGCAGCGCTTGCCTGCGAGGTGAAATCGAAACACGCCCATGTCCTCTTGGCGCCGACCGTGAACATCCAGCGATCTGTCACCAACGGCCGGAATTTTGAATGCTATTCGGAAGATCCGCTGCTGACGGCAGACCTGGGTGTGGCCTATGTCGAAGGGCTGCAGGGGCAGGGCATCTCGGCCGCGATCAAGCATTTCGTCGGCAATGAAAGCGAGGTCGAGCGCACCACAATGTCTTCGGACATCGACGAGCGGTCGCTGCGCGAGGTCTATCTGCTGCCCTTCGAGGCGGCGGTCAAACGCGCCAAGACCTGGGGCATCATGTCGTCGTACAACAAGCTGAACGGCACCTATACCGCGGAAAACCATTGGCTTTTGACCAAGGTTCTGCGCGACGACTGGGGCTTTGACGGCATCGTCGTGTCGGATTGGTTCGGCTCCCGCTCGACGGCGCCCACTGTGAACGCCGGGCTGGATCTGGAAATGCCGGGCCCGACGCGCGACCGGGGGGCCAAGTTGGTGGCGGCGGTGGCGGCGGGCGACGTTTCGGCTGAAACGGTGCGGACGCGGGCGCGGGCCATGCTGCGGTTGATGGCGCGGGTGGGGTCGCTGGACGATCACCGCGCCTTTGACGAGCGGGCGGATCTGCGCCCGTCAACCGCGGCGCTGATCCGGCGCGCGGTGGCCGAAGGCGCGGTTCTGCTGAAGAATGACCGGGGACTGGTGCCGCTGTCCGCCACCGGCACGCTGGCCGTGATCGGCCCCAACGCCCGCGAGGCGCAGATCATGGGCGGCGGGTCGGCCCAACTGAACCCGCATTATGCGATCAGCCCCTGGGACGGGTTGGTTGCGGCCCTGGGGGAAGGCGCCGTAAGCTACGCGCAGGGCTGTACCAACCACCGGTTCGAGCCGTTGCTGATGGGTCCTGTCGAGGTGGAGTATTTTGCCGGTCGCATGCTGTCGGGCCCGGCTTTGCACCACGAAACCCTGCCCTCGGCCCTGACCTTCTGGTTCCCGCCTTTGGGCGATGGCAAGGTCGATCCCACCGACTTTTCGGTGCGGATGCGCGCGGGCTTCAGGGCCGAGGTCGAAGGAGTTTACCGGGTTGGCGTGACAGTTGCCGGCCTTGCCCGGATTTTCGTCGATGGCAAACTGGTGGCAAACGCATGGGATGGCTGGAAAAAGGGCCGCACCTTCTTTGAAGAGGGCTGCGACGAGGTGGTGGGCGAGGTGAGCCTGTCCAAGGGCCAGCGCGCGGAAATCACGGTGGAATTTGCCAACCGCCCCTCGGACAATCTGTCGTTTTCGGCCTTTCGGCTGGGGATCGGCCACCCGATGGGCGACGCCGAAATTGCCCATGCAGCGGCGGTTGCGGCCAGCGCCGACCGCGCGGTCGTCTTTGTCGGACGAAATGGCGAATGGGACACCGAGGGCTGGGATCTGGAAAACATCACGCTGCCGGGGCGGCAGGATGACCTTGTAGAAGCGGTGCTGAAGGCCAATCCCGACACCGTCGTAGTGCTGCAGACCGGCGGACCGGTCGAATTGCCCTGGCTCGATCAGGCCCCGGCGGTGCTGCAGTTCTGGTACCCCGGACAAGAGGCGGGCAACGCGATTGCCGATGTTCTGCTGGGCCTGGCCGAACCCTCCGGCCGTCTGGCCCAGACCTGGCCGCGCCGCTGGCAGGACAATCCGACGCATTCGCAGGACGCCTTGGTCTATCCCGGCCTGTCGGGCCATGTCCGCTATGACGAAGGGGTGTTCATCGGCTATCGGCACTATGACCGGATGGGAACCGCCCCCCTGTTCGCCTTTGGCCATGGCCTGAGTTACACCCGTTTCGCGATGGAGGGGCTGCAGGCCGATCCGTCGGGCGCTGTGCGCTTGCGGTTGCGCAACACCGGGGCAAACTCGGGCACGACGGTGGTGCAGCTTTACGTCGGGGACCCGGAGGCTTCGGTTCCGCGACCCGAAAAAGAACTGAAAGCCTTTGCCAAGGTGCATCTGAAGGCGGGGGAGGTGCGGGACATCACCTTTACCCTGACCGACCGCGACTTTGCCTTTTGGGACGTCGCGGCGCAGAACTGGCGGGTCGAGGCCGGGCGTTTTGTCATCTCGGCGGGGTTTTCGGCCATCGACCTGCGGGCAAGCGTCGAGGTGGTGCGGCCCGAAGCCCGCATCGCGTTGTGACCAAAGGCGATTTTCACGCCCGCTAAGTCGCCATCAGGTCCGATACCTGCGCGGCGGCCGGGGCGGGATCGACCAGCGCCACGATATCGCGCATGATGCGGTTCAACTCGAAATCCTTGGGCGTATAGACCGCCGCCACGCCCAATTGTTTCAGCACGTTCACGTCATCGGCGGGGATGATGCCGCCGGCTACCACTGGAATATGGCCCAAGCCCGCCGCCCGCAGCCGCTGCATCACCTCGCGGACCAGCGGCACGTGCGACCCTGAGAGGATCGACAGCCCGAGAATATGGACGCGCTTCTCGGCCACCGTCTTCACCAATTGTTCCGGCGTCACGCGGATGCCGTCATAGATCACCTCGAGGCCGCAATCGGCGGCGCGCACGGCGATCTGTTCGGCGCCGTTGGA
>JANMJC010000302.1:0-13186 GCA_031371185.1 Paracoccaceae bacterium
GCGGATGTCGACGCTGTCGATGACGAAGGGCGCCTGCCCGAGCCAGCCCGCCACCTGATCAAACAGCCCGGCCTGCTGGACAAAGCCGATATCGGCGAGCGTTGGCGCCTCGCGTTTGCGGGCATAGCTTGCAACCACGCGGGCGGGGTGGCGGATCAGAAACACATTTGTCAGTCCGCGCATGAAGGTCCGGTCAAACTGCGGAATCATGTGAAGCGTCATGTGTTTTTGATAAAACAGTCTCTGTGCCGCCGGAATCGGGCCCAGACAGGCCTGCGCCACCAAAGCCGGGTCGGGCTGGCCGGCGGCAATCACCTGGGGATTCATCGGGTGGATGATGCCGGTCGCGTTCAGATAGGCGGCATAAAACGGCTCGTCCCAGACGGCGCAATCGCCGCGCGCGGCAAAGGCATACATCATGGCGGTGGACAGGTTGCGAGGACCGGACCACATGGCGATACGGGCGGGATCGGGCGTCATGCGCCGACCATCTGCTTGTAAAGCCCGCGCAGCCGTTCGGTCATCGGCCCCATCTGCCCGTCACCGATTTGCCGTCCGTCGATCGACCCCACCGGCGTCTGGGCGCCGAAAGTGCCGGTCAGAAAGGCTTCTTCGGCGGAATAAGTCTCGACAAGGCTGAAATTGCGTTCAAACACCGGAATGCCGTTGGCCCGGCACAGGTCGATCACCTTCTGGCGGGTGATGCCGTTCATGCAATAATCGCCAGTGCTGGTCCAGACCTGCCCCTTGCGGACGATGAAGAAGTTGCAGGCGTTGGTCGTGTTCACAAAGCCATGGACGTCCAGCATCAACGCCTCGTCCGCCCCGGCCTTTTCGGCGGCGATGCAGGCCAGAATGCAGTTCAGCTTGGAATGCGAGTTCAACTTCGGGTCCTGCGTCATCGGCAGACCGCGCAGATGGGGCACCGTGGCCAGCCGGATCGGTCGCGGCAGCTTCTGGCGGGAATGCTCCATGATGATCACCACGGTCGGCCCGCGCTGCGACAGTCTTGGGTGCTGAAAGGGCCGCGTCTTGACCCCCCGCGTCACCATCAGGCGCGCATGGGCGTCGTGGACCATTCCATTGGCCTTTTGCGTCTCTAACACCGCAGAAATCACCTGTTCCCGGGTCAGGCCGATGTCGATGTCCACCGCCTTGGCGGCCTCGAACAGGCGGTCGATATGTTCGTCCAGGAAAGTCCAGCGACCGTTGTACAGCCGGATCCCCTCCCAGACGCCATCGCCCAGCATGAAACCGGCGTCATAGACCGACACCGTGGCCTGCGCCTTGGGCAGTATCTGCCCGTTGACGTAAATCAGGATCTGCTCGTTGCGGCTGTCTTCCTCGGCCTGATGGGTGGAAACATTGTCGGTCATGGCGGCTCCTTGTTTGGCCACAGGCTAAGCCCGTGCGCGCCGAAGGCCAAGGGGGAGCATCACTGTGTCGTGAGGTCACGCAAGCGTGGGTGGACGCAGCGCGCGCGCGCAGGAAAGCTGACGTAAATGGATGGAGGTTCTCATGCGGCACAGGATGATCATGGCGGCCGGGCTTTTGGGGCTGACCTTGTCTGCCACCACGGCTTTGGCGGAAACGGAAACGGCGATTGTCGCGGGGGGATGTTTCTGGTGCGTCGAATCGGACTTTGAAAAAGTGGCGGGCGTGACGGATGTCGTCTCCGGCTATACCGGGGGCAGTATGCAGAACCCGACCTACGACAACCACGAAGGCCACTACGAGGCGGTAAGGATCACCTTCGACCCCTCGAAGATTTCGTATGACGAACTGGTGGCCAAATTCCTGCGATCGATCGACGTCACCGATGCCGGGGGCCAGTTCTGCGATCGTGGCAGCGCCTATGAAACCGCGATTTTCGTCTCTGACAAGGCCCAGAAGGCCGCCGCCAAGCAAGCCGTGGCCGAGGCGGAGGCCGCCTTGGGCGCCACCGTCGTGACCCCCGTTCTGGCCGCGAAAACCTTTTGGCCCGCCGAAGACTATCATCAGGACTACTACAAGAGCAGCGAAATTGTGCTGACGCGCGCGGGCCCGAAGCAAAAGAAGAACGCCTATAAATTCTACCGCGAGGCCTGCGGCCGTGATGCCCGGTTGCAGGCGGTCTGGGGCGATCAGGCTTTTTCGCACTAGAGGGGCGGGTAAACCCCGCCCCGCCATTCCTATCCGATCTTGCAGGCCGCCATTACGGCCATGTTGACGATGTCGTTCACAGTGGAGTTGGTGCCGCAGATCTGAATCGGCTTGGTCACCCCGGTCAGAATCGGCCCGATCACCGTTGCCCCCGCCATTTCCTGCATCAGCTTGACCGAAATTGACGCCGAATGACGGGCAGGCACGATCAGGATATTGGCCGGGCCCGACAGACGGCAGAACGGGTACTGCGCCATGACATCGGGGTTCAAGGCGACATCAACGGTCATCTCGCCCTCGTATTCAAAATCCACCCGCATCCCGTCAAGAACATGCGGGGCGCGGTGCATCTTGGTGGCGCGCTCGGACACCGGATAGCCGAAGGTCGAGAAGGACACGAAGGCCACGCGCGGTTCCAGACCCAGGCTGCGGGCCACGGCGGCGGCGCGGATGGCGATGGTGGCAAGGTCATTCTCATCGGGCCATTCATGCACCAATGTGTCACTGATCAGCACAATTCGACCCTTGTGCAGCAGTGCTGTCACCCCAACCGCTCCATCCGAAGCCTTGGCGTCAAAGACGTGGTTGATCAAGGACAGGATATGCGCCGATTTGCGCGTGACGCCCGTGATCAGCCCGTCGCCATGGCCATGCTGCAGCATCAGCGCCGAAAACACATGCCGATCACGAGAGGCGAGGCGGTGGATATCGGGGCGATCAAAGCCCTGCCGTTGCAGGCGGCTGTACAAAAAGTCCTTGTACAGGTCGAGATGGCCCGAATTGGCGGCGTTCACGATCTCAAGCTCGCGCACGGCGTCGCCCAGACCGGCAACTTCCAGCTTTTCCTTCACATCCGCTTCGCGCCCCACCACCAATGCCTGCCCCAGACCGGCGCGCTGATAGGCGACGGCGGCGCGCAGCACGCGCGGATCGTCGCCCTCGGCAAAGATCATCCGCGCCTGCGCCTGTTTGGCGCGGGCATGAATGCCCTGCAGGATCGACGCGGTCGGGTCCATGCGGGCCTTCAGACTGTGAGCGTAGGCCTTCAGATCCAGGATCGGACGCCGGGCAACGCCGGTATCCATGCCGGCCTTGGCAACGGCGGGCGGGATCACATAGATCAGGCGCGGATCGAACGGGGTCGGGATGATGTAATCGCGGCCAAAGGACAGCTTGCGGCCATAGGCAAGCGCCACTTCGTCCGGCACATCCTCGCGCGCGAGGGCAGCCAGAGCGCGGGCGCAGGCGATCTTCATCTCGTCATTGATGGCGCGGGCGTGAATGTCCAGTGCGCCGCGGAACAGATAGGGGAACCCCAGCACGTTGTTGACCTGATTGGGATAATCGCTGCGCCCGGTGGCCACGATCGCATCGGCGCGCACCGCATGGGCCTCTTCCGGGGTGATTTCAGGATCGGGGTTGGCCATGGCGAAAATAACCGGGTTTGGCGCCATGTCAGAGACCATTTCAGGCGTCACCGCCCCTTTGGCCGAGACGCCCAGAAACACATCGGCGCCTAGCATCGCCTCTTCCAGCGTGCGCAGGCTGGTGCGGGCGGCATGGGCCGATTTCCACTGATTCATGCCCTCGGTGCGGCCCTGATAAATCACGCCCTTGGTGTCGCACATGATGCAATTGTCCGGTTTTGCCCCCATCGACTTCAGCAGTTCCAGACAGGCGATGCCCGCCGCCCCCGCGCCATTCAACACGATGCGCACGTCACCGATCTTCTTGCCCGCAATCTCCAGCGCGTTGATCAGGCCCGCCGCACAGATCACCGCCGTGCCGTGCTGGTCGTCGTGGAACACCGGAATGTCCATGATCTCTTTCAGGCGCTGTTCGATGATGAAACATTCCGGCGCCTTGATGTCTTCAAGGTTGATGCCGCCAAAGGTCGGCCCCATCAGCGACACCGCCTTGATGATCTCGTCGGCGTCTTCGGTGTCCAGTTCGATGTCGATGGCGTTGACGTCGGCGAAACGCTTGAACAGCACGGCCTTGCCTTCCATCACCGGCTTGGAGGCCAGGGCGCCAAGGTTGCCAAGCCCCAGAATCGCCGTGCCGTTGGAAATGACCGCCACCATGTTGCCCTTGACCGTATAGTCATAGGCCAGCTCGGGGCGTTCCGCGATGGCCAGAACCGGCACGGCGACGCCCGGCGAATAGGCCAGCGACAGGTCGCGCTGCGTTGCCATCGGGGTTGACGGCACGATGTCATATTTGCCGGGACGCGGTTCCAGGTGATAGGCCAGCGCCTCTTCGGGCGTGACGCGGTTCTTGCTGGTCATGGGGTATCTCTCGTTGGGCCGTTTCCTTCATAGCGGGCCGGTGCCGGTCAAACAATCCGTCCGGCTGCCCTGATCAGACCATCCGGCGCAGCCAGGGCCTGTCGCGCACCATTTCCTCGAATTTCTCGGGGAATCCGTTACGCAGCCGGGTCAGGGCCAGATTGATTTCGGCGCGGTCCGACAATTTCTGGGCGCACCAGATGATCTGCATCAGAACGAAGGGGCGGGCCGGATCGGCCTGATGCGCCGCTTTCAGCGCGGCGAGTTCGGACCGCCCGTCGCCGCGCAACCGGTGGGATTCCGCCAGCACAAGACACAGTTGCGCATGGCCCACTTCAACGCCCGGGTGGTTTTGAAACAGCGCCAGGGTACGGTCGGGGACCCCCATCTGGTTCAGTTGCTGGGCCAGCCGCAGCACGTCGGCGGGGCGCGAATAGGTGGGAAGGTGACCCAGCAGCGCCACCAGAAACGACATGACCACGGCCAGCCCCTGTCGCGACAAGGCGACCGGCACGATCCCCTCTTCGGCAAAGTTCGGCTCTGTCAGGGGATCCTCGCGGGCGAAATCCGCGAAGAACGAAACATAGTTGCAGCCCGAAACATTGGCCAGCCGCCAGAAATCGCCCCATCGGAACATGGCCGTCTGCAGGGTGCCCAGTTCGATGATGTGGGCCCTGGGATTGGCAAACAGCATGTTGGTAAAGCCCGCCCCGTGATACGAGATCATCACCTCGGCATTCGCGACAAGGGCGATCTGCTCCAGCGGCGACAGGGTTTCAAAGGCGATCTGCTGGAACCCGAAAAGGCCGAGCATCTCCAGCAGGTCGTCCTCGCCCTGCATGGTGCGGACGCGGGCCTGATCGGCGCTGCGCCCGACCCAGAAGCGCCGCGGCAGGTGGCTGAAATCCTTGCCCTCGATGGCGCGCAACCCCCGCTGACGCAGGCGCACCAGGTTGGTGTCGACCGCATTCATCGCCAGAACCCCCTGCGAGGCGCGGCTGGCATAACGGCCGCGCCACAGGTTCGTGCTGGCAACCAGCCCATCGACCGAAGGAACCAGAGCATCGGGATAGTGGTAGTAGCTGTTCATCAGGTTGTAGGCGCACAGGACCTGGTCATAGGACTTCGGCGCGCGCTCGAAATGCACGCGGCCGGCAATCTCGGGGAACAGGGTGTCGACAAAACTGGTGGTAAACCCGCGCGTCTTGTCGACCGAATTGGGGAAGTGCAGGAAGACATCGCGATCAAAGCCGACCTCATCCAGCGAGCACAACTGGCACAGGCTTTCGGTCATGAAGTGATAGTAGTTGAAGGTGTTGCGGCATTCGACGGCAAAAGGCACCCCCGGTTGCGGCGGGGGGTGATGGGCGAACAATGCCTGGGTGTTGGCCTGTTGGCAGCGGGAAAAATAGGCCGCGATCCGCTCTTCAGGGTCGAAATCCTGATCCTCGTTGGCCCAGAGATAGCGGTTTTGCAGGCGCATCCCCGAAGCGCCCGACAACAGACCCCGACCCTGGGCGGAAACAAAGCTTTTCTTGAAGCGCGCCTGTTCCAGAAGGACCGGAATGGTGTTGAACTCGACCGCCTTGGCAAAAACCTTGTGGCGGTTGGCAAAGGCGACATGGCTGTCGATCTTGGCGCCGATTTCGGGGTGCTCGCTGGCCGAAAACCCCAGAATTCGGGCGCGCGGGCGCGGCTTCCAGAAGAACTCGGGTTCGGACAGGGCGAAAAACCCCGGATCCGAGGCCGGGTTCAGGAACAGGTCCTGCGGAGACAGCGTGAAGTCTACCTTGTTGTGCAACGCTTGGGGCCGTTTGAGGTTTGGGCCTGACCAACTGGATAGCGGTTCCGGGGTGCGACGATACTATAGGTTGCGATGCCGTGGGCAATCCCCTTTGCAATGGCCCCTTTGCAATGGCCCCTTTTCCTGCGGCCCCCGCAGCGATAGGGTCTGCTCGCACGCCTTGGGGGGCTTTCTGGTGACCGTTGACGACACCGCTTTGACGCCGATGATGGCGCAATATCTGGACATCAAGGCGCGATACCCGACGGCGCTGCTGTTTTACCGCATGGGCGATTTCTACGAGATGTTCTTTCAGGACGCCGCCCACGCCGCCGGGGCCCTGGACATCGCGCTGACCAAACGCGGGTTTCATCTGGGCGAGCCCATCCCGATGTGCGGCGTTCCGGTTCATGCCGCCGAGGGCTATCTTCTGACGCTGATCCGCAAGGGGTTTCGCGTCGCGATTGCCGAACAGATGGAAGACCCGGCCGAAGCGCGCATGCGGGGTGCCAAGTCTGTGGTGCGGCGCGATGTGGTGCGGCTGGTCACCCCCGGAACCCTGACCGAGGATTCGCTGCTGGAGGCGCGGCGGCACAATTATCTGGCCGCCTTTGCCGAAGTGCGTGACGAGGCGGCGCTTGCCTGGGCCGACATCTCGACCGGGGAACTGCGCGTCATGCCCTGCCCCTCCGTCCGGCTGGCACCCGAGATGGCACGGCTGGCCCCGCGCGAAGTTCTGATCTCGGAGGCGCGCGAGCGTGAACTGGCCGGGATCGTCGAAGAGGCCGGGGCGGCGTTGACGGTCCTGTCGCGCGGCAGCTTTGACAGCACCAGTGCCGAGCGGCGGCTGTGCGCCCTGTACGGCGTATCCTCGCTGGATGCCTTTGGCGGTTTTGACCGGGCCGAACTGGCCGCGATGGGGGCACTGGTCGACTATCTTGATCTGACACAACGCGGAAAGCTGCCGCTGTTGCAGCACCCGCAGCGCGAGGCCCCGGGCGGGAACCTGCAGATCGACGGAGCAACCAGGCGCAATCTGGAACTGACCCAGGCGCTTTCAGGCGGCAGAGAGGGGTCTTTGCTGGCGGCGGTCGACCGGACTGTCACGGCGGCGGGCGCGCGGTTGCTGGAGCGGCGCATTTCCGCCCCATCCCGCGATCACCTCACCATTCTGGCCCGTCACGATGCCGTCGGGTATCTGGTGGACCAGACCACGCTGCGCGGGGCCTTGCGGGACGATTTGCGGCGTGCGCCAGACATGGACCGGGCGCTGTCGCGGCTGGCACTGGACCGGGGGGGCCCGCGCGATCTGACGGCGCTGCGCGCCGGCCTGGGCGTTGCGGAACGGCTAAGCCAGCGTCTGGGCGCGGCGCCCGCGGTTCTGTGCAAGGCCGGGGCCGATCTGGTCGGGCATCAGGCGCTGGTCGACCTTCTGGACCGCGCCCTGGTGGCCGAACCGCCGCTTCTGGTGCGCGACGGTGGCTTTGTCGCGGCGGGCTACGACTCTGAGCTTGATGAAACCCGCGCCCTGCGGGACGAGGGGCGCGGCGTGATCGGCCGCATGCAGGCACAATACATCGAACAATCCGGTGTTCCGGGGCTGCGGATCAAGCACAACAACGTGCTGGGCTATTTCATCGAGACCACCACGACCCATGCCGAGCGGATGCGCGCCGCCCCGCTGAACGAGACCTTCATCCATCGCCAGACGACGGCCAATCAGGCGCGCTTTACCACCCTGCCGCTGAGCGAACTGGAAACGCGTATCCTGAACTCTGCCAACCACGCGCTGGACATCGAGCGGGCGCATTTCGACACGCTTCGGCAGGAGGTCCTGGCACAAGCTGCCCGGATCGCCGCCACGGCGCGCGCGTTGGCCGAGGTGGATCTGACGGCAGGACTGGCCGATCTGGCGTCGGACGAGGGATGGGCTCGGCCACTGATCGACGAGAGCCATGCGTTCCTGATCACAGGCGGGCGGCATCCGGTGGTCGAACGGGCGCTGCGCCGTCAGGGGGCGGGGCCTTTTGTGGCCAATGGATGCGCCCTGACCACGGGCCAGACTCCGGCGGTCTGGCTGCTGACCGGGCCGAACATGGCGGGAAAGTCGACCTTCCTGCGGCAAAATGCGCTGATTGCCCTGCTGGCGCAGTCCGGGTCTTTCGTGCCCGCCGAGGCGGCGCATATCGGGCTGGTCAGCCAGATTTTCAGCCGGGTCGGCGCTTCGGACGATCTGGCGCGGGGCCGGTCGACCTTCATGGTCGAGATGGTGGAAACCGCCGCGATCCTGAACCAGGCCGACGACCGCGCCCTGGTCATTCTGGACGAGATCGGACGCGGCACCGCCACCTATGACGGCCTGTCGATTGCCTGGGCAACACTGGAGCATCTGCACGACGTCAACCGCTGCCGCGCCCTGTTCGCCACCCATTACCACGAGTTGACAGCCCTTACCGGCAAACTTGCGGGTGTTGAAAACGCGACCGTGACCGTGAAGGAATGGGAGGGCGAGGTGATCTTTCTGCACGAAGTCAGGAAGGGCGCTGCCGATCGCAGCTACGGCGTGCAGGTGGCGCGGCTGGCGGGGCTGCCGCAATCGGTGGTGGACCGGGCGAAGATAGTGCTGGAGGCCCTGGAGAAGGGCGACCGCGACGGCACGCCGAAGAAGGTGCTGATCGACGATCTGCCCCTGTTCCGGCTGGCCCCGCAGTCGCCGCCGCCCAAAGCAGCCAGGGGCTCGGTGGTGGAGGATCGGCTGCGCGGAGTTCATCCGGACGAGCTTTCGCCGAAAGAGGCCCTGAAACTTTTGTACGACCTGCGCGATCTGCTGCCGCCCAAAGGCGGCGCATGAGCCGCGTTGCAATTCTTCTGGCGCTGTACAATGGCGCCAGGCATCTGGGCGCGCAACTGGACAGCTTTGCGAACCAGATCGGTGTGGACTGGTCCTTGCTGGTCAGCGACGACGGATCGCGCGACAAGGGCCCGCAGATGGTGCGCGATTTCGCAAAGGGAAGCGCGGTGACGCTGATTGACGGGCCGCGCCGGGGATATGCGGCGAATTTTCTGCACCTGATCGCGGCAGTCGGACCAGACGCCCCGGCCGTGGCACTGTCGGATCAGGACGACGTCTGGCTGCCGCAGAAACTGGCGCGCGGGCTGGCGGCGATGGAGGGCAAGCCGGGGCCGGTGCTGTACTGCGCCCGCACGCGCGTGGTGGGTCCGGAGTTGCAGGAGCGCGGGCTGTCCCCGGTCTGGCCCCGGCCCTTTGGCTTTGCAAATGCGCTGGTGCAGAATGTCGCCGCGGGCAACACCATCATGCTGAACCGCGCCGCCCTTGATCTGGCGCAAGAAGCGATCCGGCGCATGCAGGGCGCTGCATCGGGTGACATCGTGGTGCACGACTGGTGGCTGTACCAACTGGTCAGTGGCAGCGGCGGATTGGTGGTGCACGATCCCGTGCCCGTCTTGCTGTATCGCCAGCACGCGGGAAACCTCATCGGCGACAACAGGGGCGTGGTGGCCAAGTTGCGACGGCTGGGGATGGTGCTTTCGGGCAGTTTTCAGGATTGGAACGGTCGCAATATCAAGGCGATGCAGGCGGCGGGCGATCTTTTGACGCCCGACGCGCGTGCGGTGCTGGCCCGGTTTGCCGCCTTGCGGCAGGGTAATGTTCTGGACCGGTTGCTCGGGCTGGGCCGGTCAGGGATTTATCGGCAAACCGTGACGGGACAAGCCACACTTTGGTTTTCGGCCCTGATCGGCCGCATCTGACCCTTGTCAGCCGACGTTTGACGACACGCCAACCTGCGCCGGCCGCAACAGGCGGTCATGCAGCAAGAACCCCTCGGCCATGACCTGAATGATCTGGCCCGCCTTCGTGCCGGGCAAGGCCGCTTCGAACATGGCCTGATGCAGTTGCGGGTCGAAGGCGTCGCCAATGGTGGGGGCAATGGGCTTGACGCCATGCTTGGTCATCACATTGGTCAATTCGCGCAGCGTCAGCTCGACCCCTTCGATCAGGGCCGGAGAGGACTGCCGGACGTCATCTCCGGCCGAATCGAGCGCCCGACGCAGATTGTCGAACACCGGCAGAAGATCGCGCGCCAGACGGGTGCTGCCGTATTGTTCGGCTTCGCGGCGATCCCGCTCTCCGCGCTTGCGAATATTCTCGGCCTCGGCCAGGGCCCGCATGAAGCGATCCCGCATGTCATCGCGTTCCGCACGCGCCGCGTCCAATTCGTCCAGTAAAGCCAGATCGTCTGTCACTTCCGGCCCGAGCCCCTGCGGGGCCATCTCATCCTGCGTCATTCCGTCTTTCCCGTCTCTGCCTTTTCAAAGCTTGCCGCGTTCGGAAACAATCCGGCCGACAAGCTGCGCGGTATAGTCGACGATCGGGACGATCCGGCCATAGTTCAGCCGAGTCTGTCCGATCACGCCCACCGCGCCGATGATCTTTCGATCCGCGTTCATATAGGGAGAGACCACCAAAGAGGAACCCGAAAGTGAAAAGAGTTTGTTCTCGGAGCCGATAAAAATGCGCACGCCTTCGCCGGATTCAGCAAGTTCAAGGAACTCTTCGATGTCGCGCTTGCGCTCCAGATCATCAAAGAGGTGGCGGATCAGCTGGACATTGGTCGATTCGGTCACGCCGTCGATCAGATTTGACTGACCACGGACGATCAGGCGCTCGGCACGCTCGTCGGTATTCTGCCAGACGGCAAGGCCGCTTTCGACCAGCTCGCGCGCCAGACCATCGATTTCCTGCCGCCGGTTGGCAATCTGGGCGCTGATGGTCGAGCGCAACTCGGACAGGGTGCGGCCTTCGGCCAGGGAGTTGAGAAAATTGGCGGCTTCGCGCATCGAAGACGGGGTTTGCCCGACAGGAGGCGTGAAGATGCGGTTTTCGACCCGGCCATCGGAGTAGACCAGAACCACCAGAGCGCGGTCGCTGGACAGGCTGACGAACTCGATGTGGCGGATCTCGGCTTCGTACTTGGGCGCAAGGACGACTGAAGCCGAACCCGTGATGCCCGACAAGGTGGCACCGACCTGATCCAGCAGGGAACCCAGGTCGCTGCCCTCGTTGCCAAGGCTGGATTCGAAACGCTCGCGGTCGGGCACCGAGACCGTGCCGACCTCGAGCAGGGAGTCGACGAACATCCGAAGGCCCAGTTGGGTCGGAATGCGCCCGGCCGAGACGTGGGGGCTGCCGAGCAAGCCGAGAAACTCGAGGTCCTGCATGACATTGCGGATCGTCGCGGCCGAGAGTTTTTCGGAAAAGCTGCGCGTCAGGGTCCGGGAACCTACCGGATCGCCCGACGAAAGATAGCTTTCGACCACGCGCCGAAATACCTCGCGCGAGCGATCGTTCATGTCCTGCACGCTGTTGATGGCTTTCGTCACGGTCACGGCCTTCCAGGGATCAATCTAGGGGTCGATGCCGACAGACGTCAATCGGGGTTGCAACCCGAGGGCCAGCAGGCCTATTTGACGCTGGGATTCAAGCGGGAAGGTGACAAGATGCGGCCATCAGGGCGGAAGCTGGATGAAATGCGGGATGTTTCGATCGAGGTGGGCGTGATGCACCATGCCGAAGGGTCCTGCCTGATCAAGGTCGGAAACACCCATGTGCTGTGCACGGCCACGATCGAGGACAAGGCGCCGCCGTTTCTGAAGGGGACCGGGCAGGGGTGGGTCACGGCGGAATACGGCATGCTGCCGCGCGCCACCAACAGCCGGACTCGTCGCGAAGCAGCGACAGGAAAGCAAAGCGGAAGAACACAGGAAATTCAAAGGCTTATCGGTCGATCTTTGCGGGCGGGCGTGGATCGGGCGGCTTTGGGAGAGCGGCAGATCGTTATCGACTGCGATGTGATTCAGGCCGATGGCGGAACGCGCTGTGCCTCGATCACGGGGGGTTGGGTTGCCCTGCGCCTTGCCGCCAACAAACTTTTGAAGGCCGGCATCCTGATCTCGGATCCCGTCGTTGACCACGTTGCTGCGGTGTCCTGTGGGGTCTATGCCGGTCAGGACATTCTGGACCTGGATTATCCGGAAGATTCCGAAGCCGGCGCCGATGGCAACTTTGTCATGACCGGACGCGGGCGGCTGATCGAAATTCAAATGTCCGCCGAAGGTGCGACATTTTCCCGCGACAATCTGAACGCCTTGCTGGATCTGGCGTTGCTGGGCTCTCACGCCTTGGTCGCGGCGCAAAAAAAGGCTGTCGGGGGCTGAATGGGACAGCTTTCCGGACATCGGTTGGTGCTGGCGACGCAGAATGCCGGCAAGTTGGCCGAATTGCAGGCTCTTTTGCTTCCCTATGATGTCGAGGTGGTCAGCGCAAAGGCCCTGGGGCTGCACGAACCGGCGGAAACGGAAGCGACCTTTGTCGGAAATGCCCGGATCAAGGCCCATGCGGCAGCGCGCGCGACCGGCCTGCTGGCATTGGCGGACGATTCGGGAATTACAATAGATGCGCTGGACGGGGCGCCCGGCGTGTACACGGCGGATTGGGCGATGACGCCAAAGGGTCGGGATTTCATTCTCGCGATGACGCGGACCTGGCAAATGCTTGAGGACCGCCGCGCGCCCTTTCCGCGGCATGCGCAGTTTCGGTGCACTTTGGTCCTTGCCAGTCCGGATGGGACAGATCGCGTGTTTGAGGGCATCATGCCGGGGCAGATTGTCTGGCCGATGCGTGGCGATCAGGGACATGGCTATGACCCCATCTTTCGGCCCGATGGACACGATATGACCTTCGGCGAGATGGATCGTTGGGAAAAGAACAGGATCAGCCACCGGGGCCAGGCATTTTCGGCCCTTATCAAGGAGTGTTTCACGTGAAACAAATCTCGACGGGCTCACCCTTTGAAGCTGCGATGGGATATAGCCGGGCCGTCGTGAAGGGCGGCTGGTGCTTTGTCTCTGGGGTCACGGGCTATGATTATGCGACAATGACGATGCCCGAAGC
>JANMJC010000308.1:0-3588 GCA_031371185.1 Paracoccaceae bacterium
TCGTGCTGGGAGGCGTCGTGCTGGGGGGCGGTCGCGGCGGGCTTCTGGGGCCGATCCTGGCGGTTTTCGTGCTGCGCCTTGTGCGGATGGACCTGACGCTTCTGTCGGTCGATCCCAACGTGACCACGATCATCGAGGGCACGATCATGGTCGTCGTCGTGATGTTCGGAGGGGTTCTTGCCATGAGGGGGCGCAGAGCATGACGATCCTGGCCGACGGGCCGCGCCCGCCCACCGCCCGCCTGTCGGCCCGCCTGATGCGGGTGATGGCGGACCATCCGATGCTGCCGCTGATCCTGCTGCTGGCGGGGCTGATCGGGCTGCTGGAAATTCTGCAGCCGGGCATCGTCAATCCGCGCTGGCTGGGCAACACCATCAAATTCGCCATCCCCCTGGCCATGCTGGCCGCCTGTCAGACCCTGACCATGCTGACCGGCGGGATCGACCTGTCGGCGGGCACGGTGGCCACCATCACCGCCTTTGTCACCGCCACCCTTGCGCCCCTGATCGGTGTGCCGCAGGCGATTGCCATCGCCGGGGCCTGCGCGCTGATCCTTGGTCTGGTGAACGGTTTTGGCGTGGCGATCTGCCGGGTCCATCCCCTGATCATGACCCTGGGAACCGCCCTGATCGGCACCGGCTGCCTTCTGGTCTATCAGCGCTTCGTCATCGCCACCGGAACCCGCATTCCCGACCTTCTGGTCTGGCTGGGCACCGGGCGCACCCTGGGGTTGCCCAACGGGCTGGCGCTGTTCGTGCCCTTTGCCGGGCTGATCCTGTGGGCGCAGCGGCGCAGCGGTTTTGGCCGTCTATTGTATGCCATCGGGTCGAACGAGGCCGCGGCCCGCCTGTCGGGGGTGCGGGTCTGGCAGGTTCACCTTGCGCTTTACACCCTGTCGGGGGGCATCGCCGGGCTGACGGGGCTGGTCTATCTGGGGCTGGTCAAGACCGCCTCGCTGTCGCTGGCCCTGCCCCTTGATTTGCCGTCGGTGGCGGCGGCGGTGGTGGGGGGGACGTCGATCTTTGGCGGGCGCGGCGGCTATGGCGGCACCATCATCGGCGCGCTGATCCTGACCGTTCTGGCCACCATGCTGACCCTTTTGCACATGCCCGAAGGCGCGCGGCGCATCCTGTTCGGCGCGATCATCCTGACCGTCACAGCCCTTTACATCCGCCTGACCTCAAACGCTTAGGAGGCGTTCATGGCAAAGATCCGCATCGTCGGCATCAGTTTTGACCACATGCACATGGGGGACCTGCTGCGCATGGCCCTGGCCCAGCCAAATGCCGAACTGGTCGGCATCTTCGATCCCGACCCTGCGAAAATGGCCAAGGCGGCGGCCACCTTCGCCATTCCTTCGGACCGTATCTTTACCGATTTCGACACCTGCCTGCGCCAGACCCGGCCCGATCTGGCCATCCTGTGCAGCGCCACCGCCGACCATCTTGCCTATACCGAGCGTCTGGCCGCTTACGGCACCCATGTCTTCGTGGAAAAGCCCTTTGCCACCTCGGTAGAGGAAGCGCGGCGCATGGTGGCGGCGATGCAGAAGGCGGGGAAACTGCTGGCCATCAACTGGCCGCTGGCCTGGGTTCCCTCGAATGTCACGGCCAAGCGGCTGATCGACGAAGGCCTGATCGGCACGTTGCGCGAAGTGCATTTCTACGACGGAAACCGCGGGCCGCTGTTCCACCTTGCCGACAAGGTCGAGGTCAGCGCCGATGAGGTCGAGGCGCAAAAGCCGGGGTCCTGGTGGTACAAGCGCGCGTCGGGCGGCGGCAGTCTTCTGGATTATCTGGGGTACGGCGCCACCCTGGGCACCTGGTACAGGAACGGCACGGCTCCGCTGGAGGTGACCTGCACCACCGACCAGACCCCGGGGCTGGAGGTCGATCAGCACTCGATCACCGTGTGCCGCTATGACAGCGGCCTGTCGCGGATGGAAACCCGGTGGGGCACCTTTACCGACCCTTGGGTGATCCAGCCGCAACCGCATTGCGGGTTCGTGTTCGTCGGCTCGGCGGGCACGATCGAAAGCCGCGACTACGCGGATCACGTCACTGTGCAGACCCGGGCCTGCCCCGAACCATCCGCGATCCCCGCCGATGCCCTGCCCGAAGGCGGGCGCAATGGCATCGACTTCATCCTGCGCTGCATCGAGCGGTCCCAGCCGGTCACCGGCCCGCTGGACCCGATCCTTGGCCTGACCGCGCAGCGCATCATCGACACCGCCGCCCGGTCCGCCCGTGAAAAGCGCACCCTGTCGTTGCTGCCATGACCGCAAGGGAACAGACCGGCCCCGACCGGAACGATGCGGCGCCCGACCCCGAAACCTATGCCCTGAAGTCCCGCGCCGTCCCCTTGATGGAGGCCCCCGACCTGCCCTATCTGCCGCCGCGCCCCCGCAGCTATTGCCCCCGCATCGGGCTGATCGGCGCAGGCGGCATCGCGCCCGCCCATCTGGACGCCTACCGCAGCGCCGGCTGGCCGGTTGTGGCGATCTGCAACCGCACCCTGCCCCGGGCGCAGGCCGCCGCCGCCGCCTTTGCGCCCCAGGCCCGCGTGACCACCGACGCCGCCGACATCCTGTCGGACCCCGCCATCGACGTGGTCGACATCACCCCCCATCCCGGAGACCGCCTGCCCCTGATCGAAGCCGCCTTGCGGGCGGGCAAACATGTGCTGTCGCAAAAACCCTTTGTCCTTGATCTTGACGACGGCGCGCGTCTGGTGGCGCTGGCCCGCGACCGGGGGCTGAAACTGGCGGTCAACCAGAACGGCCGTTGGGCCCCCCATCTGTCGTGGATGCGCCATGCGGTTCAGGCCGGGCTGATCGGCGATCTGACCTCGGTCCATGCCAGCCTGCACTGGAACCACGGCTGGATTGCCGGCACCCCGTTCGAGAAGATCCCCGACCTGATCCTGATCGACTTTGGCATCCACTGGTTCGATTTTGTCACCTCTCTGACCGGAACCCGCGCCAGAAGCGTCTTTGCAACCGCCACAAGGGCCAGTGGGCAAAGCGCCGGGGTGCCGCTGCTTGCCCAGGCACTGATCCGGCTTGACGGCGGTCAGGCCTCGCTGGTCTTTGACGGGGCCACCGCCCATGGCCCGCGCGATGCCACCTACATCGCGGGCACCCTTGGCAGCCTGTGCAGCGATGGCCCCGATCTGGGGTCGCAAGCGGTGACGCTGACCACCGCCCGGGGCCGCACCTGCCCAAGGCTGCAAGGCACCTGGTTCAACGACGGCTTTCGCGGCGCCATGGGGGCGCTTGCGGTGGCGATCGAGGACGACACCGAACCCGCCAACGGTGCTGCCGAGAACCTGCGCAGCCTTGCGATGGCATTCGCCGCCATCCGCTCGGTCCGCACGGGTCGCGAGGTGACGGTGGGCGATGTGACGCGGATCGAGATTTGAGGAGGGGCGGGTCATGGTCAGGGTGCTGATTGTCGGTCTGGGCAACATGGGCCGCGCCCATGCTCTGGCGCATCTGGCGGCAGGGTCTGAAATCGTCGGTCTGGTCAACCGCTCCGCCGTGGACCTGCCCGACCCCCTGCGCGGGCTCCCCCGGTTTTCGTCCCTGAC
>JANMJC010000211.1:0-4491 GCA_031371185.1 Paracoccaceae bacterium
CCCCGCGGTGGCGCAGGCCAAGGGATTTCAGGATTTCAAACCCGACCTTGACCTCTTCGACCGGGTCCGCCGACAGGCTGACGCGGATCGTGTCGCCGATGCCGAACCACAACAATGACCCCAGACCGATGGCCGATTTCACCGTGCCCGACTGCAGACCGCCCGCCTCGGTGATACCCAGATGGATCGGCGCATCGGTGGCCGTCGCCAGTTGCTGATAGGCGGCGGCGGCCATGAAGACGTCAGAGGCCTTCACCGAGATCTTGAATTCGTGAAAATCGTTGTCCTGCAACAGCTTGATATGATCCAGCCCGGATTCGACCATCGCATCGGGGCAAGGCTCGCCATATTTGTCCAGAAGGTGCCGCTCCAGCGACCCCGCATTGACCCCGATGCGGATCGAACAGCCGTGATCCTTGGCCGCGCGGACCACTTCGGCCACCCGCGCCGGCGAGCCGATGTTGCCGGGGTTGATGCGCAGACAGGCCGCCCCCGCCTCGGCGGCCTCGATGGCGCGCTTGTAGTGGAAATGGATGTCGGCCACGATCGGCACCGGGCTTTCCGCCACGATCTCGCGCAGGGCCGCCGTGCTTTCGCGGTCGGGCGTCGAGACGCGGACGATGTCGGCCCCCGCCACCGCGCAGCGCTGGATCTGCTCGATCGTCGCCTTCACATCGGTGGTCAGGGTGTTGGTCATGGTCTGCACCGATATCGGCGCATCGCCGCCGACCAGCACACGGCCCACCCTGATCTGCCGGCTGACCCGGCGGTCGATGTTGCGCCAGGGACGGATGGGATTGTGGCTCATGGTCGGACCTTTGGTTTGCCCCCCCTAGATAGGGTGCGGCGCGGCAAAGGGCAATCGCCGGATTATTCCGAGGCGGGCGCCGGGGCCGCCGTGTCGGCAAGGGCCACGAACCGGGCCAGATCGGCATCAGCGGTAGGATCAGCCTCGACATAGGCAAGGGCGAGGGCGGCGGCGTCCAGCGAGACGTTCTTGACCACCTGCGCACCCGGGGCGGCCGGGCCAAAGGTCTTGCCGCCGACCACGAAATAGACCGAGCCGGAATTGCCCGACCGCAGCATCGGGGCCTGGGCCAGGGGCGGCACCGCATAGCGTTCCCCGGCATCGAGGATCTTCTCGAAGATCACCGTGCCATCGGCGGCCGATACCCGCACCCAGGACGGGCGCACCGCGATCACTTCCACGCCCTTCGCCTCGGCCAGAACCTGCACATCGTCGGTGGCGGCAAGCGGGTCCGCCGGGGAGTCCGTCGCGGCCAGCTCGGCGCCGTCGGCCAAAAGTCCGGTCTCGCGCGGGTTGATCGCCGCAATCGGGCCATCGCGCGCGGTCAGTACCGGCACGGCCAAAGCCTCGGGGCGGTACAGTTCCAGCGGGTCAACCGCGACCTGGGCGTTGGCGATCTCTTGCCCGTCACTGGCCGAAGGGGCCGAACGCAGCGAAGTCGCCTGACCGTCGACATTGCCCAGAGGGTCGATCTCGGCGACCACGGCGGGGGCCTCGTTCACCGGGGCCAGTTGCACGCGCTGCACTTCCTGCAGCATCCACCAGCCGCCATAGCCAAGGCCGGCCAGAAGCGCCACCAGCACCGACACCGACCCGACGGCACCCGGTTCGATGCGGGCAAAGGCGCTTTCGCTGCGCGGCACGAAGCTGGCGTTGGGATTGGCGAAGGGATCGCTTTTCTCGCCCGAGGCGGCGCGGGCGCGTTGCGCGATCATCGACGCGGTCGAGGCCGCCGCCGACATGCCATGCGCCACCTGAAAGCCGCTTTCGGTACAGAACCGGGTGAACGAGGTTTCAGGATCCATGCCCAGATAGCGCGCGTAAGACCGCACATAGCCCGCGATGAACCCCGGGGTTTCAAAGGCGCCGATGTCGGCATTCTCGATCGCGGCGATATAGGTTGCCTTGATCTTCAGTTCGCGCTGCACATCCAGAAGCGACTTGCCAAGCGTTGCCCGCTCGCCGCGCATCAGGTCACCCAACCGCAGATCGAAGTCGTCAAAGCCCTTCGGCTTTGCCTCTTCGTCTTGCGGTGTGGTTTTGCCCCACCGCCCGATCATGCGAACGTCCTCATGCCTGTCCGTACGCCCCTAAGGAATCGGTCCTGTCCCCACAGTCCCATCTGTTCTTCGTATTGAAGAAATGGGGGCCTTGGGCAAGGGATTTTTGGCCGCCGCGCGAATTCAGGCCGAAACTTCGGCGCGATTCAGCGCACAATGCCGCCACAACTGATCCATCGCCTTGATCAGGGCGTCGATCTCGGCCGCTCCGTGCAGCGGCGAGGGCGTGAAGCGCAGACGCTCGGTACCGCGCGGCACGGTCGGAAAATTGATCGGCTGTGCGTAAATGCCAAATCTTTCCAACAACATGTCCGACAGCATCTTGCAATGGACCGGATCGCCGACATGGACCGGAACGATATGGCTGCCATGGTCGATGATCGGCAATCCCAGCCCTTTCAGGCGCATTTTCAGGATGCGGGCGTTCAACTGCTGGCCGTCGCGCAAATGTTGGGCGGTTTTCAGATAGCGCACCGAAGCCGCCGCTCCGGCGGCCACGGCGGGGGGCAGCGAGGTGGTAAAGATGAACCCCGGCGCATAGGATCGAATCGCATCGACCAGACGGGCCGAAGCCGCGATATAACCGCCAAAGACACCGTAGGCCTTGGCCAGAGTGCCGTTGACGATGTCGATGCGCTGCATCTGGCCGTCGCGTTCGGCCACTCCGGCCCCGCGCGCGCCATACATGCCCACGGCGTGAACCTCGTCGATATAGGTCAGCGCGCCGAATTCCTGCGCCAGATCGCAGATCTCCTTGATCGGGCCGAAATCGCCATCCATCGAATAGATCGATTCAAAGGCGATCAGTTTCGGCACCGCCGGATCATCGGCCGACAAAAGTGCGCGCAGATGGGCCATGTCGTTGTGACGGAAGATCCGCTTGGCCCCGCCGTTGCGGCGCACGCCTTCGATCATCGAGGCGTGGTTCAGCGCGTCGGAATAGATGATCAGACCGGGAAAAAGTCGCGGCAGGGTCGACAGGGTGGCGTCATTGGCGACATAGGCCGAGGTAAAGATCAGCGCCGCCTCCTTGCCGTGAAGGTCGGCCAGTTCGGCCTCCAGCGCCTTGTGATAGCGGGTCGTGCCCGAGATGTTGCGCGTGCCGCCCGACCCTGCCCCGCAGGCGTCCAGCGCGTCGCGCATCGCGTCAAGCACCACCGGATGCTGCCCCATGCCCAGATAATCGTTGCCGCACCAGACCGTTATCGGTGCCGTGCTGCCGTCGGGCTTGGACCAGGTCGCGCGCGGATAATCTCCGCGATGCCGTTCGATGTCGATGAAGGTGCGGTAGCGGCCTTCGTCGTGCAACTTGCTCAGGGCAAGGTCGAGTGCGGCGTCATAGTTCATCAACATCTCCTGCCGGGGTCACGTCCCCGGCCTGCTCGTCTTACCAGGGCGCTTATATCCGGCCCATGACCTGCATCAATAAACCGGGGGCGTACAGAAGGCAAAATGCCGCTGCGGTTCAGGCCCATATCGCCCGACCTTGGTCGGAAAACCGGTCCCGCCCGCGCTTACTTCGGCGGGCTGATTTCCATGACGATCACGCAGTCCGCAGCACCCTTGCGGGCCATGTTGCACAGTTCCAGCGCCTTGGCCGCCGCCGTCGCAGCATCGGGCATTTCCGCCACGGCCGTCGCCGAAGCTGCCGGTTTGCCGTTCTTGATGAACCCGTCGTCCGGCGACAGGGCAATCGCGGCAAAGCCCTTGTCCGAGGGCACGAACAGCTTCAGCGCCTGGCTTTGCGTCGCCACCAGCCGCAGCGTGGCCAATTCCCCCGCGTCAAGAAACGGCTGGACATAGAAGGTGACCTTTGCGCCGTCGATCCTTGACACCTCGACCGGCACATCGGCCCGGGCCGCGCTGATCGCCAATGCCGCCACCATTCCGGCCAATCCCAAAATCCGCATCGTTCCGCTCCTTGCGCCAACTGGCCGCTGTCTAGCGCAAGCCCGCCACTCTGGACAGCCCCCCGGGCCTGACCTAGGCTTGAACTTGCCGTGACCCGTCACGAACCGTAACAGGAGCCGCCATGACGCTCGATGCCGTTCTTTCCCGAATTGATGCGGATCTGCCCCAGGCGCTGGACCGCCTGATGGACCTGCTGCGCATCCCGTCGATTTCCACCGACCCGGCCTTTGCCGGCGATTGCGCGCGCGCCGCCGACTGGCTGGTGCAAGACCTGACATCCTTGGGCTTCACGGCGGCATCGCGCCCGACGCCGGGCCATCCGATGGTGGTGGGGCACGGCGGCACGGGCGACAGGCACCTGCTGTTTTACGGCCACTATGACGTGCAACCGGTTGATCCCCTGTCGCTTTGGGACCGCGACCCCATTGACCCCGAATTGCAGGACACGCCCAGGGGCCGCGTGATCCGCGGGCGCGGCACCTCGGACGACAA
>JANMJC010000345.1:0-3117 GCA_031371185.1 Paracoccaceae bacterium
GGTTTCGGCGGCCAGTTCGGAATGCGACAGATCGCCGAAATAGGCACGCTGGATCAGCAGGCGCTGCTTTTCGGGCAGATCGGCCAGGGCGGCCTGCAGGCGCCGGGTTTCTTCGGCGGCGGCATAGACATCGGCCTGATCAGGTTCGTCATCGGCCCCCCAGGGCAGATCCTGCGGCTCGGGGCGGCGGTCCTTGCGGGCGATGTCGATGCGTCGGTTGCGTGCGATGGTATAGATCCAGGTCGACACCGAAGCCCGGGAGGGATCGAACTGATGCGCCTTTTGCCACAGGGTCGCCATCACGTCCTGGGCACATTCTTCGGCCGTTGCCGCATCTGACCCGGCCTTCATCAGGAACCCCTTAACGCGGGGTGCGAAATGCGAAAAAAGGGCGGCAAAGGCGGCGCGGTCCTGCCTGTCTCGCACGGCCACCATCAGGCCCGCCCAGTCGGTTGGATCAACGCTCACGCTTGGGCTGCCCTTCGGTTTCGCGGCCAATTTTCGCGCAGCATAGACAACCCGCGACGGCGGGGAAGGGGATAATTCGAAGGGGGCTGTTGCAAGGGTCATGTCAATCCTACGCGGCACCTGCTGGATTGGATCACCGTCGAAAACGAATGGCGCCAAGACTTGGGACCGGTCTTGAGTGATCCGGGAACGCCACTGCGGCGTATCAGCTAAAACGCAACCGGGATTTCCTTGAACATGCCTTTCGAAACCTTCGGACAACCGCCGCGCCGCATTGCCGTCATCGGCGCCGGGATTGCCGGGATGGCCGCCGCCCATCTTCTTGCCGGCGAACATTCGGTGGTGATGTTTGAGTCCGAGAAACGGCTGGGGGGCCATGCCCGCACCGTGCTTGCCGGCAAGCGGGGCGATCAGCCGGTCGACAGCGGGTTCATCGTTTTCAACAAGGTGAACTATCCGAACCTCGTGGCGCTGTTTGAAAAGCTTGATGTTCCCATCGTTCAAAGCGACATGAGCTTTGGCGCCTCGATCCGGGGCGGATGGTTCGAATATGGCACTTCGACCAACATGGCTTTCTTCGCTCAAAGCCAGAATCTGATGCGCCCGCGCTTCTGGGGCATGTTCCGCGACATGATGCACTTCAACAGGAATGCGGTGGAAACAAGCCGGGGGGGCGATCTGACCATCGGGGACCTCTTGGACAGGCTGGGCACCGGTGACTGGTTCCGCGACTATTACATCACGCCGCTTTCAGGGGCGATCTGGTCGACGCCGGTGCGCGGCATCATGGATTTCCCGGCCGAAGCCCTCGTCAGCTTTTTCGACAATCACAACCTTCTGGGCATCTCGGGCCAGCATCAGTGGTACACTGTCAAGGGCGGGTCGGTGGAATATGTCCGCCGGCTGGAGGGTGAGTTGCGCCGGCAGGGGGTCGAGATTCGTCTGGGCGCTGCGGTGGCGGGCATCCGGCGCGAACAGGGCGGTGTGCTGATCCGGGCCCATGGCGGCGCGTGGGAGGCGTTTGACGAGGTGGTCATGGCCACCCATTCCGATGTGTCACTGTCCTTGTTGTCGGATGCGACCGGTGCCGAGCGTGCCAATCTGGGGGCCGTTCGGTTTCAACCCAACACCGCAATCATGCATGCCGATCCCTCGGTGATGCCCAAGCGGCGCAAGGTGTGGTCGTCCTGGGTCTATGCCGAACCGGCGGGCGCAAGGCCCGACAGGATCGACCTGACCTACTGGATGAATTCCTTGCAGCCGATCCCGCAGGATGATCCGATCTTCGTGACGCTGAATTCGAACCGGCCGATCCGGGAAGACTTGATCTACGAGACCAACACCTTTCACCATCCGGTCTATGACCTGCCCGCCCTGCGCGCCCGTGCCCGGATCGCTGCCACCAACGGCCACAACGGCACCTGGTTCGCCGGGGCCTGGATGCGCTCGGGGTTTCACGAAGACGGGTTCTGTTCGGCGCTGGACGTGGTTGGCGCCATGAAAGCGCGCGCCCTGTCCCGGCGGGCGGCATGAGCGAGGTCGCCCATCTGCGCGGGGAAACCTTTCACGGGCGCAAGGGGGCGGTGGCCAACCAGTTCCGCTATGGGGTCGACTATGTGCTCTTGGACCCCGAAACCGCCCGGGGACCGGCCCTGTTCAGCCGGAACCGCGGCAATCTGACCTCGATCCAGGACCGTGACCATGGTGGCGCGCCGGGGCAGGGGGCGGGCGTGGCCTGGGTGCGGCAGGTGCTGTCCGGGCACGGCCTGCCGGGCGCGGACCGCATCCTGCTTCTGGCCCAACCGCGCGTTCTGGGCCATGTCTTCAACCCGGTCAGCTTCTGGCTGTGCCACGACGCTGCGGGCGCCTTGCGCGTGGTCATCGCCGAGGTGACCAACACCTTTCACCACCGCCATTCCTATCTGTGTCACCGCCCCGACGCGGGCCCGATCACCCGCGACGACACGCTGCGGGCCGCCAAAATCCTGTATGTCTCGCCGTTTCAGCCGGTTGAAGGCAGTTACCAGTTTCGCTTCGACATCACCGACCAGCGGGTCGGCATCTGGATCGACTACTCGGCAGGCAAGGGCGGGCTGATTGCGACGCTGGTGGGCAAGCTGGAGCCTTTGACCAACCGCGCGATCCTGACCAGTTTCCTGCGCCGCCCCTTCGGCTCGCGCAGGGTCCTGGCCCTGATCCACTGGCAGGCGTTAAAGCTGTGGTGGAAGGGGGTGGGGTTTTCCTCGCCGCCCAAACCGCCGGTGGACGAGGTGTCGCGGTGAACTCTGCCGTCCCGCAAGCGCCGCCCCTGTGGCCGTGGTCGCTGTTTGCCGCCCTGATCGCGGCGGCGGGCCTGCCGATCTATATCAACGCGCCGAAGTTCTACGCCGAAAACTACGGGGTTTCGCTGGCCAGTCTGGGGCTGACGCTGGCGGCGTTGCGGCTGATCGACGTGGTGCAGGACCCTTTGCTGGGCTGGCTCGCCGAGGCGCAGCGCGCCACGCGGCGAATGTGGGTCTGGGGGGCGGTGCAGGTCATGGCGCTGGCGATGTTCGGGCTATTCGCCGTGGTGCCCCCCATGGCGCCCCTCTTGTGGTTCGCGCTGATGATGGTGGCGCTGTTTTCGGCCTATTCCTTCCTGACCATCGC
>JANMJC010000378.1:0-5208 GCA_031371185.1 Paracoccaceae bacterium
GGTGGGCAGCGACACGGGCGGGTCGATCCGGTCACCCTCGGCCTATTGCGGCGTGGTGGGGATCAAGCCGACGCGCGGCGCCGTGCCGGACAAGGGGTTCTTTGCGCTGTCCCCGGCGCTGGATCACCCCGGGGCGATTGCCGCAACGGTGGCCGAGGCCGCGCAGATGCTGGCGGTGATGGCCCCGGAAACCGGGGCGACCACGCGGCTGACGGATGGTTTGCGCGGCGAGGTCATCGGCTATGCCCGCGACTTTTTCGCGGGCGATCCGGCGCTGGACCCTGCCGTGTTGCGCGCCATGGATGATGCGGCGGGTGCGCTGTCGCTGGCGGGTGCTCGGATCGAGCTTGTGCAACTGCCGGACTACGCGCTGATGGAGGCGGTCGGAGCGGTCATGATCCACGTCGAAGGGTTGCGCCTGCACGCGGCTTCGTTGCGCGAAAAGGGTCATCTCTGGGGCCGGATGGCCACGCAGACGGTCATGGCGGGCGCGGTGCTGAGCGATGCCGATCTGGCGGCGGCCCTTGCGCTGGTGCCCGGCCTGACGGAAAAGGTGACCCGCGCGATGAACGGTTGCAGCGCGCTGATCACCGCCACCACGCTTGCCCCCGCCCCGCCCTTTGCGATGTTCGACAAGGGGGCGGTCTGGACACCGATGCGCACCCTGCCGTTCAATGTGACCGGCCACCCGGCCCTGTCGGTGCCTGCTGGTTTTGCCAAGGGGCTGCCGATCGGTCTGCAAATCATCGGGCGGCACGCAGACGAGGCCGGAATTCTGCGCATCGCCGCCGCGTTCGAAGCCTGCACGGACCACGGGGCAGTGCCGGTCCCGCTGTAACGGCGTGCCCGGCGTGGCAAGCACCGCTCTGTCCCGTCAGCAAGGCCCGGCCGGGACTCTCGGGCCTTGCCAAACCGGCGCCGCAGCCTTGCGAACGCCCGGCCGGCCCGCCACGAGCCCACCGCGACAGATCATGCCGAAGCCACCGGTCAATTCTTCCGGCGCGCGTCACCACTGCAATGGGCGCGCGCCAACCCCCTTTTTCACAGGCCTGCGGCCTTATCCCAGATGCATCAGGATCTGTTTCCAGACATGCACCTCGTCAAAGACGATGTAGTCGCGACGCAGACCCCAGGGCCCCCACTCGGCATGGGACGCCCCGCGCAGGTGAACCGTCGCGCCGCTCGGCGCACCGAACATGCCCCGCCCGTCATGCTTTCCGATCAGGGACCAGCGTACGGCCGAACGCGGCGACATTCCGGGATCTTCCCGACCGATCCGGTGTTCGATCACCAGACGCGCCGTGGGAAACGACGCGCGCAGGCCAATCCAGAAACGATCCGCTGCCGTGACGCCGTGATCGGCAATCCCCCCGGGCAGTTCCAGATGAACAGCGCGGTCGTAAACCCCTGTCAATGCCCGGAAATCCGCCGCCATGACCTTGTGCAGCATATCCTCATAGCGCTGGCCCCATTCGTTGTCGTTGCCCTTGCCAAGATAGGGACCGGGACGGTCATCTTCCCAGGTAAACGGCTTTTTCGCCGCGCCGGGTCCGCCCTGCGCCGCAATATCGGCCGCTGCCGCCTCACGCGGGGTAAAACCACGCTGACGCGCCGATGCGCCATGATCATAGACCAGCCACTCGTCGGTGATCTGATCGTTGATGCAGAAGCAATCCGCAATCACCCGCTCGACGATCCGGCGGCCGGTCGGGCGTCCCTCGTCGTCCAGATCGGAAAACACTTCAAGGACGCGGTGGGACGACAGAAAGCCGTCATCCTCGTTGCCCGACCAGATCACGTCTTCGCCCAGAAGTTGCAGGTCAGGCGCGCCGTGCAAAGACTGGTTCGTCTCGTTGATCACATCCTGCGCGCCGACAACGATGCCGGACGACCCGCGCTTCAGCATGTCGGGGCCGTAATAGTGATGAAGGGTCGCGATGCCGCGATCCTCCCAGATCTCTTTGGTGATGCCGAAAATATAGTCCGGCAGATCGACCCAACGCGGATTGAAGCCCTTCATAACGAATCCCTCCTCAGGTGGTTGCCGTCAGGATTGCATACGTTTTCAAAAATGCAAAGTGCCACTCTTTGCTGCTTGAAATGAAGGATCATCTGTGGTTTCGTCATTTTTGCAAACGTCTGCAAATTGACGTGCCTTCCCTGTCCTTCATAGCCGAGGTCGATCATGAGATTTCACAGCGTCATCCTCTCTGTCGCGGCACTTGCCGTCGGCGGCCCTGCATTTGCCGAATGTGGCATCGCCAGCGGATCGGTCCGTATCCTCTCGAACGATTTCGAGGCGCTGCAGATCCTGAACGCCGCCGCCACCACCTGCGCCAGCGATACCGTTACCGTAACCACGAACGGGACGACCGAGCACAAGACCATCCAGGTTCCGGCGCTGACCGCGAACCCGGCGGAATACACCGTGGCCATGGTGGCAAACAATTCCATCGTGCCGCTTCTTGCCGATGGGCTGATCCGGCCGCTGGACGATCTGGTTGCGAAATACGGTCAGCAGCTTCAGCCGAACCAGTTGATCAAGATCGACGGCAAGGTGATGGCAATCGCCTTCATGGCGAACGGTCAGCACCTGGTCATGCGCGGCGATCTGATGAAAGAGGCCGGTATCACCACGCTGCCAACCTCGTGGACCGGGGTCATGGAAGCTGCGGCGATCCTGAAGGAAAAGGGCATTCTGGAATATCCGCTGGCAGCGTCCAACGGGGCGGGCTGGGATCTGGCTGCGGAATTCGTGAACATGTATCTGGGCACCGGGGCCGAGTTCTTCGAGCCGGGTTCCGCCATGCTTGCCATCGACAATGACCAGGGCAGGCTTGCGCTGCAGACCATGCGGGACCTTACCCAATACATGCCGCCGGATTATGTGACCTTCGACACCGACTCGATGGCGCAGCTTTACCGCGATGGCAAGGTCGGCGCGATGAACAACTGGGGTTCGCTGGCCGGCACGCTGATCGATCCCGCCAAGGCAATGCCCGTCGTTGCGGAAAACACTGTCTTTGCCGCAGCCCCGACCGTGGGAGACGGCACGATCCCGGCGGCCGCGCTGTGGTGGGATGGCTTTACCATTGCCGCGAACATCTCGGATGTCGACGCAGAGGCGAGCTTTCAGGCAATGATGCACGCCGTTGCCCCGGAGACGGCTGCCGAACATCCGAACTCGGCCGTCTGGCTGATCAAGGGTTACGAGCCGGGTCCGGCCGCCGTTGGCGTCGTTGCCAATGCCACCTCGGGCGCACGTCCCTACCCGATGGTGCCGTGGATGGGTCTCTTGCACGAAACGCTCGGCACCGAACTGGCGGACTTCATCAAGGGCACCGAAGACGCTGACAAGGCGCTGGCCGATGTCAACGCGGCCTACACCGCAGCCGCCCAGCAAGCCGGCTACCTGCAGTAACGCAAAGCCGGGATCGGGGGCACACCCCTCGATCCCGCCATCATCTGCCAGGGAAAGCGACCGGGGCCAGTGCCGCATTCGACATTCTTCCGATTCATGGGGCCGTCGCTGATCGCGATGTTTCTTTTCATGGCCCTGCCGATTGTTTCCATCTTCATCCAGTCGCTGCACATCGAACTGCCCCAGGTCGTCATCCTGTCGGAAACCTGCCAACCCTTCGGAGGCTGCGTTCAGTCGACCAGTGTGGATGCCGCCGCCACCGCGAAACTGCGCGCCGAGGCACCGCTTGGGCAGTACAACGGATTTGCGACCTACGGCGACCGCAACCATCTGGCATTTGCCGAAATGGGCAGGATCCTGACCAGCAGCGCGGGGCTGGGCGATGCGGTGTCGCAGATGTACAACCTGCCGCTTTACCGCGCGCTTTTCTTCACCGTGGCCTATACGGCCATCGTCACGCCGCTGGCGATGGTTCTCGGCTTCCTGATCGCGCTGGCGGTCAACACCTTGCCGCAATTGTTCAAGGGTACGGTGATCTTCTTCAGTTTGATCCCGATGCTGATCACGCCCCTGGTCGGTGCCCTTATCCTGTACTGGATGCTGAACGCCGAAGGCATCCTTGGCGCGGCAATTCAGGGTTTGTTCAACGACCCCAACCTGTCGACGCGCACCTCGTCGCCGCTGACCTGGGCCACGCTGATGACCTATGGCATCTGGACCAACGCGCCGTTCAGCTTCATCGTCTTTTATGCCGGGTTGCAGGCCGTGCCGCGCGACACGATGGAGGCCGCCATGATTGACGGGGCCAGCCGGCTGGAACGGATCCGCTTTGTCGTGCTGCCCTCGATCCGGCCGCTGGTGCTTTTTGTGCTGCTGGTCCAGTTGATGGACAATTTCCGGGTGTTCGAGCCGATCATCAGCTTCAATGCAGCTTCCAGCGCCACCTCGCTCAGCTATCTGGTCTATTCCAGCCTGAACACGCAGACGACGCAGCTTTTCGGATCGGCGGCGGCGACCTCGATGATCACCATCGGCTTCATCACCGTGCTGATCGTGCCTGTGCTCTTGCGCGTGGCGCGGGATCTTTCCGGAGGCAAGACCTGATGGCAGACGCCTACAACCGCCGCCCTGCGGTCGTTTCCTTTGTGGCCATGGCCTTCGTGATGTTCTGGCTGATCGTCGCGGCCTTTCCTTTCGCCTGGACCGTCTGGGGATCGTTCAAGGTGCAACCGGACTTCTTCTCACGCGACAGTTGGTGGAACGCGATCGTCGGAACCAGCACGACCCGCGTGACCGGCAGCGCTTTCACCGATGCGGGGTATTACGGCGCCTGGGTGACGACCGGTTTCTGGCGCGCCGCGCTGAACACCGCGTTCATCACGGTCGCGGTCACAGTCATTTCGCTGTCGCTTGGCACCCTTGGCGGCTATGCGCTGGCGCGGTCAACCTATCGCTACCGCTTTGCCATCCTGATTGCGGCGCTGTTTTTCCGCGCGATGCCGGACATCACCCTGGTATCCGGTTATCTGTTGCCCTTCTTCCAACTGAACATCTGGGGCTATCTGCCGACGGCGGTCATCGTGCTGGTGGCACTTAACCAGCCTTTCACCCTTTGGATGATGTATTCATTCTTTCAGGGCATCCCCCGAGATCTGGACGAAAGCGCCCTTGTCGACGGTTGCACCCGGTTTCAGGCGTTCCGCCTGGCGATCATGCCCGTGATGTGGCCCGGCGTGATCACCACGGGGCTGTTTTCGTTCCTTCTGGCGTACAATGATTTCAGCGTG
>JANMJC010000421.1:0-3901 GCA_031371185.1 Paracoccaceae bacterium
GGCGGGCTTGGCATTCTGGCCTGTACCTGGAGCAGCGCCGATCAGGTCCGCCACGCGCTGCTCCAGATCCGCGTCCTGACCGACCGCCCCTTTGGCGTCAATTTCGTGCTGCACCTGACCGATGACGCGATTTTCCAGATCTGCCTTGACGAACGGGTCGCGGTGTTTTCCTTCTTTCGCGGCGATCCGGGCCCGGCAACGGCCCGCGCCCATGCCATCGGGGCGAAGGTTCTGCATCAGATCACGACCCTGGCCGAAGCCGAACAGGCCTGTCTGGCCCATGTCGATGTGCTGGTGGCGCAGGGCTGCGAGGCCGGCGGCCATATGGGGCCGATGCCGCTGTGGACCCTGCTGCCCGAAGTCGTGCGCATCGCGGGGCCGCGCCCGGTCGTGGCGGCGGGCGGCATCGTCGACGGTCAGGGCCTTGCCGCCGCCCTTGCATTTGGCGCCGCCGGGGTGCTGATGGGAACGCGGTTTCTGGCCTGCACACAATCACCCGCCACGCCCGACCACAAACGCGCCATCCTGAACGCCGCCATGGGCGACACGCTTCCCACGCTGGTCTGGGATATCCTGTGGGGCGAGGATTGGCCCGGCGGCATCCGGACCCAGGGGCTGCGCAATCGGTTGACCGACCGTTGGCACGGTCGCGAGGCCGAGCTGCGAGCCGGGATCGACGCCGCGCGCGCCGAATTTGCCGCCGCCGAGGCGCGGCAGGATCCCGCCCTCATTCCGCTGTTGTTCGGGGTCGGCGCTGCCCGCATCCACGACATCCTTCCGGCCGCCGAGATCGTGCGCCGCGTCGTGCGCGGGGCCGAAGATATCTTGCAACGACAGGCAGCATCCCCCGGCAAGGGATAATTCCGGTACCCGCCAAGACCATGCGCCGAAAATGCGTCCGGCGGGTCGGTCCTTGTCGGAATCAGGCACGGCCCCTTGACTTCCCTTGCCCGTCATGGCCAATACGCCCACCCGGATCCGCGTTGTCTCCGGCGTCTTTCCAACGATGACGTGACAAGAAAATCCGGATCACATCATCATGGCTTTGGAAGATGCCAAGTCCCAAGTGGACACCGCTTTCACGCGCGCGGGCCTGCGCGGCTATGCCTTTGAAAACGCCTTCGGGGGCGCCACCTCGTTCCTTCGGCGGACCTATACCAAGGATCTGACCGGGGTCGACCTTGCGATCACCGGGGTACCTTTTGATCAGGCCGTCACCCACCGCACGGGCACAAGGTTCGGCCCGCGCGCGATCCGCGAGGCATCGTCGCTGATGCCCTACGATCCGCCTTACGGCTGGCCCACCGATCCGCTGGAAGACATGGCGATCATCGACTACGGCGATCTGGCCTTTGACTATGCCCGCGTGTCGGATTTCCCCGACACCCTGACCGCCCATATCCGCACCATCCTTGCGGCGGGGGCGGGCACCATCACGCTTGGTGGCGACCATTACATCACCTTTCCGATCCTGCGCGCCTATGCCGAGAAATACGGCCCCCTTGCCGTGATCCATTTCGACGCCCATTCCGACCTGTGGCCGGACGACGACCTGACCCGCATCGACCACGGCACCATGATGTACAAGGCGGTCAAGACCGGGTTGGTGGACCCGAAACGCTCGGTCCAGATCGGCATTCGAACCACGACGCAGGACTATCTGGGCGTCAACGTGATCGACGCGCGCGAAGTGCATGAAAAGGGCGTGGCGGCGGCGGTGGCCAAAGCCAGGGCGATCGTCGGGGACCACCCGACCTATCTGACCTTCGATATCGACGCGCTGGACCCGGCCTATGCGCCCGGCACCGGCACGCCGGTCTGGGGTGGGCTGCATTCCTGGCAGGCGGCGGCGGCCCTGCGTGATCTTGCCGGAATAAATCTGGTCGGCGGGGATGTCGTAGAGGTGTCACCGCCCTATGATTCCACGGGGGCCACCGCGATTGCCGGGGCCCATGTCGGATACGAGCTGATCTGTCTGTACCATTGGGCGCGCACGCGCAGATAGGGGTGCCACGCGGATGCCGGGGAAATTCTGGGTGGTGCTGCTGGCCGGGCTGATGGCCTGCGTCGGTCTGTCCGGCCCTGACGTGGCGCGTTGGCATGTCACCCCGGCACCCGCACTTTCCGCACCGCTGGATCAGGCGGTGCAGGCCCTGCCCAAGGGCGCCGTGATGCGCCTGTCCGGCGGGGCCGAGACTCTTGCGGCCCTTGCAACCGTCGCGGCCGCCACGCCGCGCACCGAAACACTTGCAGGATCGGTGCCAGATCGGCGGATGACCTGGGTCACCCGCTCCGCCTTCTGGGGATTTCCCGACTACACCACGGCCGAGATTCAGCCCGATGGCACGGTCGTGGTCTGGGCCCGCGCGCAATATGGCGCCAGCGATCTGGGCGTCAACGCCGCCCGGCTGAATGCCTGGAAGGCGGCGCTGCAAGGGGCGGGTAGGGAAGGCTGAACCTTCCCCGAACCCTCAGGCTTCTGATTGTGCGGGCTGTTCGGTCTCTTCCACGTCAGCGGCGGTCGAGGTCTTCAGCGCGAAACTGCGCAGGATAAAATCCGGCACATGGTCGCCCATGCCCACCGCGCGGTGATCGTCGCGCGAAGACCGGTCGCGCCGATCGTCGCGGCGGGGTTCACGGGCCTCTTCGCGGCGGGGTTCACGGGCCTCTTCGCGGCGGGGTTCACGGGCCTCTTCGCGGCGGGGTTCGCGGCTCTCTTCCCGGCGCGGCTCGCGGTTGTCGTCCCGGCGGGGTTCACGAGCCTCTTCACGGCGGGGTTCGCGAGCCTCTTCCCGACGCGGCTCGCGGGCCTCTTCACGACGCGGCGGGCGAGAGTCTTCGCGGCGGTCACGGGTGCGCTCTTCGGCTTTGGTCTCGGCCCTGGGTTCGACGGCCAGGGGCACCATCGACGCAGGTTCGGCATCTTTCGGCGGGCGCGGGGTGCGGTCACGGCGCTCTTCGGTCTTGCGCCCGCGAGACGATGACGCGCCACGCTCTTCGCGGGGGCGGTCGAGGCGGTCTGAAACATCGTCCAGCGCCCCTGCGGGCACTTCGCCCAAGGGAATCTCCATCTTGACCAGCGCGTGAATGGCGCCAAGGTACTTGCCGTCCGAGGGCACCGAAATCGTATAGGCCTTGCCCAGACGTCCGGCGCGCCCGGTGCGGCCGATGCGGTGGATGTAGTCTTCGGGATGCGAGGGCACGTCGAAGTTGAAGACATGGCTGACGGCCGGAATATCAAGCCCGCGCGCCGCCACGTCAGAGGCCACCAGAAGGTGCAACGACCCGTCGCGGAACGAATCCAGCGTCTTCATCCGCACCGATTGTTCAAGGTCACCGTGGATCGGCGCGGCGTTGAAACCATGGGCTTTCAACGACTTGGCAACAACGTCCACATCCAGCTTGCGATTGCAGAAGATGATCGCGTTGGTGCAAAGGTCGCCTTCGGATTTGATCAACGACCGCAGAACGGCGCGCTTTTCGGCAAAGGTCCGGTCCTTGCGCGACGGCGTGAATGCCATCAGCTTTTGCTCGATCGTGATCGAGGCCGTAGCTTGGCGGGCCACTTCGACCCGCGCGGGATTGGTCAGGAAGGTGTTGGTGATCCGCTCGATCTCGGGCGCCATGGTGGCCGAGAAGAACAGCGTCTGGCGGGTAAAGGGAATGAGCTTGGCGATGCGCTCGATATCGGGAATGAAGCCCATGTCGAGCATGCGGTCGGCCTCGTCGACCACCATGATCTCGACCCCGGTCAGCAGCAATTTGCCGCGTTCGTGATGGTCCAGCAGGCGGCCCGGTGTCGCGATCAGCACGTCGACGCCACGGTCGATCAGCTTGTCCTGTTCACCAAACGATACGCCGCCGATCAGCAAGGCCTTGGTCAGCTTGGTGTATTTGGCAT
>JANMJC010000439.1:0-7470 GCA_031371185.1 Paracoccaceae bacterium
CACAAGGCGGGGCAACTGCCGTTCCCGGCGATCAACGTCAACGACTCGGTGACCAAGTCGAAATTCGACAACAAGTATGGCTGCAAGGAATCGCTGGTCGATGGTATCCGCCGCGCCACCGACACCATGATGGCGGGCAAGGTTGCGGTGGTCTGCGGCTATGGCGATGTCGGCAAAGGCTCGGCGGCGTCCTTGCGTGGTGCTGGTGCCCGCGTGAAGGTCACCGAGGTTGACCCGATCTGCGCCCTGCAGGCGGCGATGGACGGCTTCGAAGTGACGCTGCTGGAAGACGAGGTCGCCAGCGCGGACATCTTCATCACCACCACCGGCAACAAGGACGTTATCCGCATCGAGCATATCCGCGCGATGAAGGACATGGCGATTGTCGGCAACATCGGCCACTTCGACAATGAAATTCAGGTCGCCGCCCTGCGCAACCACAAATGGACCAACATCAAGGAACAGGTCGACATGATCGAGATGCCTTCGGGCGCGCGGATCATCCTGTTGTCGGAAGGTCGTTTGCTGAACCTTGGCAATGCCACCGGCCACCCGTCTTTTGTGATGTCGGCTTCGTTCACCAATCAGGTTCTGGCGCAGATCGAATTGTGGACCAAGGGGCAGGATTATCAGCCCGGCGTCTATATCCTGCCCAAGGCTCTGGACGAAAAGGTGGCCCGCCTGCATCTGAAAAAGATTGGCGTCAAGCTGACCGAGTTGCGCAAGGATCAGGCCGACTATATTGGCGTCAAGGTCGACGGCCCGTTCAAAAGCGAGCACTACCGCTATTGATTTTGGCGGAATTGACCTTTGGGCCCCGGGGGAAACCCCGGGGTCTTTTCATTGGGGCGGGGCGTTTGGTTGGTTGGCCTGCGGGGAAAGCCCGCCAAGATTTCCCTTTGTGGCCCACGGACCATCCCCTAAGCTGGCAAAGTTGATGCCTGCCGTTCGGCAGCAAGAATGTATTGACCAGCCATCACAGGGGGACCCTAATGGGCAAGAGAGACGAGTTGATCGCGAAATATGCCGACGATCTGACCAACAAATGCAAGATGACGCCGGACATGGCCCTTTTGACCAAGGTGACCATCGGCTGTGGTCCGGCAGTCTATGACAATGACGCGTCAACCGTCGCGGCCAGTCAGGCCAGCGAACTGGAGACGATCAAGAAGAATTTCCTGATGAAGAAACTGGGGCTGGCCGACGGGCCGGCACTGATGGATGGCATCAACGCGGTGATCAACACCTACGGCAAGTCGGAACGCAACAAGTTCCGCGCCGTGGTTTATTACATGCTGGTCAAGCAGTTCGGCAAGGAAGCTGTCTACAAGTAATCCGGCGGCGATTGCCTGCGCGCCCGGGTCCTGAAGGCCCGGGCGTCTTGCTGCGTCAAGCCGCGTTAAGTACGAGGCTTGTATCAATTTTTCGACGCTTGGTCTTTGCCACGGCCCCCGGATTCGGGCTATGAAGAAAGCCACAGGCAGTATGCCCGGGACCTTATCAGAACACGTGTGGTGCAAAGGGAGCACGTGGGTGGTGGAAGGGTCCCGTAGGGGTGCGGGGCCCTTCTTTTTTCAAAATCCGCCCATTTCCATCCAGACGCGATCCGTCAAAACAACGTCAGGACCAGACCGATCAGCGCGCAGCCGATGGTGGAATAGCCGCCGTCGATCAGCGTCAGGCTGAAGGGCCGCATGCCGTAGGCGTTGTTGATCATTGTCCAGGGGGCAATGAAGAACAGGCCGATGCCAAGGCCGCTCAGGGTTCCCTCCCCAAGGGTGTCGATGCCGGACATCGCAAAGACATGCCGCATGAAGCCCGCAACGATCACCATGGTGATGGCCGACATGACGAAGGGCGTCGGGCTGCCGTTGCCCGCGGGCTTGCCTTCAGGCGTCATCGGGATGTTGGCGGCCTTCATCCAGGGCTTTGACAGCGACATGTACCAGACCGCGCCAAACACCCAGGATGCGGCGGCGGCGGCTAGGACGTTCAGAATTTCCATGGTTCCCTCTTCCTTTGTTAGTCTTTTTGCGAACTGTGGCGCAAAATTCGGAATGGGGCAAGGATTCAGGGCGCAACCCCTCCCATGGCGCAGACAATGCGCCATTCTTCGGGGGTGACGGGCTGCACGGACAGACGGGAATTGTTGATCAGCACCATCTGTTCCAGACCCGGGCGAACCTTGCAGTCTTCCAGCGTGACCGGGGTCTTGAACGGATACAGCGCGCGGATGCGCACGCAATCCCAACGCGGATCATCGGTGGTGCTGTCAGGGGCCGAGGGGGCCGACACCTCGACCACGCCGACGATCTCCTTGCCGGTGTTGGAGTGATAATAGAAGCCACGATCCCCCACGACCATGGCGCGCATGTTGTTGCGGGCCTGATAGTTGCGCACGCCGTGCCACTCTTCGCCCGCCGCGCCCCGCGCGACCTGCTGATCCCAGGACCAGGTTTCGGGTTCGGATTTGAACAGCCAATAGCTCATCCGATCACCTTTTTCCATTCGCGGATCGAGACCTGTGCGAACAGCCCCGCCCTGGCATAGGGGTCGGCGGCGGCCCAGGCTTTGGCGGCGGCCAGGGTGTCGACGCTCAGGATCACAAGTGAGCCGGTCATCGCGCCTTCGGGCGACAGAAACGGGCCGGCCATTTCGACGACGCCACTGCTGGCGATGTGGTCCAGATGAGCGGCGCGATTGGCGGTTCGGATATGCAGATGATCGGGTTTGTCGATGCAGACAAGGGCGACGCGCAACGGGGTTACTCCTGTTTCAGGGGGCGGGACATGAGGGCCTGAATGGCCTGCGGCAGGGTGATCTGTCGCGCGACAAGGGCCGCGACCATGGTGGTGATCGGCATGTCGATGGCCGTTTGGGCGGCAAGACGGGCAACGGCGCGGGCGGTGGCGGCCCCTTCGACGGTGATGGCCGCGTCAAAGGGCTGACCGGCCCCAAGCGCCTGACCAAAGCGGAAGTTGCGCGACTGGGCCGAGGTGCAGGTCAGCACAAGGTCGCCAAAGCCCGACAGTCCGGCCAGGGTTTCGGCGCGCGCACCGAGGGACAGGGCAAGTCGGGTCATTTCGGCATAGCCGCGCGTCATCAGGGCAGCGCGGGCCGAATCGCCCAGGCCCGCCCCGATCACCACGCCTGCCGCGATGGCGATGACGTTCTTCAACGCCCCGCCCAGTTCGGCGCCGATCACGTCGTCGGTGCGGTACAGGCGCAGGGTCGGGGTGGACAAGAGGTGCTGCAATGCCTCGTCGCCGCCGGCAAGGGTCAGCGCGGTGGGCAGGCCGCGCGCGATGTCGGCGGCAAAGGACGGGCCGGTCAGGATCGCCGCGCAGGCCCCGGGCAGGGTCTGTCGGATCAGGGAGGCCGGGCCGGTCAGGCTGGCCAGATCGACTCCCTTGCAGCAGGCGACGAGGGCGACGTCAGGCAGGGTGTGGGCGTGCAGGAACCCGCCAAGGGACTGCATCGGCAACGCCAAAAGGATTGCGCCCGCAGGGGCCAGATCGGCGATTTCGGCGGTCACAGTGACGCTTTGCGGCAAGAGAACCCCGGGAAGCCGCGCGTCGTTGGACCGTGTACCGGCGATCAGCGCAACCTGAGCGGCATCGCGCGCCCAAAGGGTCACGGCACGGCCCTCGCGGCCCAGTGCGACGGCAAGGGCGGTGCCGAAGGCTCCTGCGCCAACCACGCCAATCATGCCTTGGCCCCCTTCTTGCCCGACCCGATCATCGGCTGCGCGGTCGGGTCAAGCGGCCAGCGGGGCCGGGCGGCAAGGGTGAAATCATCGGTATGACCGGCGCGAAAGCGTTCAATCCCGGCCCAGGCGATCATGGCGGCGTTGTCGGTGCACAGGGCCAGAGGCGGCGCCACAAAGCGCAGGCCGCTGGCATCGCACAGCGTGGTCAGACGGGCGCGGATGGCCTGATTGGCCGCCACACCGCCCGCAACCGCAAGGGCGGGGGCCGCCGGGGCAAGGTCGCGGTATACCTCGATCGCGCGGCGGGTCTTTTCGACCAGCACATCGGCCACGGCGGCCTGAAAGCTGGCGCAAAGGTCGCGGCGGTCCTGCACCGAAATGCCGCCCTTTTCCGCGATGATCGCATCCCGGGCGCGAAGGAGGGCGGTTTTCAGGCCGGAAAAGGACAAATCGCAACCGGGCTGGTTCAACAAGGGGCGCGGAAAGGCAAATCGTTTGGCATTGCCAAGCGCCGCCTCGCGTTCGACCGACGGGCCGCCGGGCTGGGGCAGGCCCAGAAGTTTGGCCGTCTTGTCAAAGGCCTCGCCCGGGGCATCGTCGATCGTGCCGCCAAGGCGGACGAACTCCTCTGGCCCGCGAACCACCAGAAACTGGCAATGACCGCCCGAGACCAGCAGCATCAGATAGGGAAACGGCAGGCTGTCGGTCAGCCGCGGGGTCAGGGCGTGGCCCGCCAGATGGTTGACGCCGACCAGTGGCAGGCCGGTGGCGGCACAAAGCCCCTTGGCCAGCATCACGCCCGACAGCACCCCGCCGATCAGGCCGGGACCTGCGGTAACCGCGATGCCGTCCAGCGCGCGCAGGGTCAGACCCGCAGCGGCAAGGGCCTGTTCGGTGCAATGGTCCAGCTTTTCGGCATGGGCGCGGGCGGCGATCTCGGGCACGACGCCGCCGAAGGCCGCATGCAGATCGGTCTGGCCGATGACGATGGACGACAGGATTTCCGGCGCCGCGCCGGGACGCGCGCGCACCACGGCGGCGGCGGTATCGTCGCAGCTGGATTCCAGCCCCAGAAAGGTAAGCGTTTGGGTCATCGGTTGCCCTTTGGCGGTGCTTCGAGGTAGCAGTTACCGGATGCACCGACAATCCCGTGTCACGCCCGCCCGTGTCATGCCCGTGTCATGCCCGAGTCATGAAGGACCAAACGCCAATGGCCCCCGTCCCCTATGTGCTGCTGACGCGGCCAGCCGAACCCTCGGCCCGGTTTGCGGCACGTCTTTCGGCGCGCTGGCCAGGGCTGCAGGTGGTGATTTCCCCGCTGCAAGAGGTGCGCCTGCTGGACTGGCAGCCGCCGGAAACAGCGGCCGAGGCGCTGATCTTTACCTCGCAGAACGCGGTGACAGCGGCGGCGCGGGCGGGGTTGCGCGGTCTGGCCTATTGCGTTGGGGATCAGACCGCCGGACTTGCGGCCAAGGCGGGGTTCACCGCAATCTCGGCCCGGGGCGAGGCGACGGCTCTGGTCGCGCGGATTGCGGCCGATGGTCCAAAAACGGTCTGGCACCTGCGCGGGCGCGAGGCGCGCGGCGATGTGGCCGGACAATTGCGCGCCCTTGGGTTTCAGGCGTTCGAGGCCGTGGTCTACGAGATGGCCATTTGCCCGCTGGACCCGTTTGCCAGGACCTTGTTGCAAGGCGGGCGCCCGGCCCTGCTGCCGCTTTTTTCGCCAAAAAGCGCGCGACGGGCCGAAAACGTGCTGACGGGATCAACGGCCCCTTTGGCGGTTCTGGCGCTTAGCGAGGCGGTGGCGCGGGCCTCGAAGGGTCTGGAGGCCCGGTTGCGGCTGGTGGCTAAGCGGCCTGACGCCGATGGAATGCTGGAAATCGTCGATGAGGCGCTGAATTCGGGCGCACTGTCTTGAACCTTTGCAGGGGCGAGCGTTAGTCTAGAGCAAGGGATGGGGCCATGTGGGCCCGTTGCCCGGTAGAAAGTACCCCAATGTCCGACAAACCCTTTGACGATGACCAAGTGACCGTTCCTCTGCCCGAGGCGGCACAGGACACGGCGGCGCCTGCACAGCCACAGCCACCGCCGGGCGTGTCGTCATCTCCAGCCACCACTTCGGCTGCTTCTGCCGCTCCTGCCGCGCGGGCGCGGGGGGGTTGGGGCGGGCCGGTTCTGGGTGGTGTCATCGCGGCGGGGCTTGGCTTTGGTCTGGCACAGTATCTGCCGCTGACTGCCGCTGGTCCGGGCGTAACTGCAGACGAGTTGGCCACGGTTCGCGCCGATCTTGACGGCCTGAAGGCGGAAATCGCCGCCGCGCCGGGGGCTGATCCAAGCGTACTGACCCAAAGGCTGGACGCGCTTGAGGTGCAGGTGGCGGCGATTACCCTGCCCGATCTGGCACCGCTTGAAGGCCGCATCGCCGCGCTGGAGGCGCGCCCGGTGGGCAGCCTGTCGGGGGCGGATGCGGCGGCACTTGCGACCCTGCAGTCACAGGTCGCCGCCCTGAAGGCGGGTGGCATCAGCCAGACCGAGGTGGACGCCGCCAATGCAGCACTTCAGGCCAAGCTGGACGAGGCCCTGGCAGCCGCGACGGCGATGCAGGCGAGTGCTGCGGAAACCGCGACCAGATCGGCCGAACGCGCGGCCCTTTTGCAGATCAGCGCCGCGCTGGATTCGGGGGCGCCCTTTGGCAGCGCGATCAAGGCCTTGCAAGGCGCCGCCCTGCCCGAGGTTCTGACCGCAAATGCCGGGGGAATTCCCAGTCTGAAAAGCCTGCAGGATGGCTTTCCGCAGGCGGCAAGGCTGGCGCTGGATGCGGCGCTGAAAACTCAGATGGGAAGCGGCTGGACCGAACGGGTGACGAGTTTCCTGCGCACCCAGGTCGGCGCGCGGTCTTTGACGCCCAAAGAGGGCAGCGACCCGGACGCGGTCCTGTCGCGGGCCGAGGCGGCCCTGACGGCGGGCGATGTCGGCGGCGCTCTGGCAGAGTTGGACACGCTGCCGGAGGTGGCGAAGTCGGCCATCGCCGGCTGGCGCGTCGGGGCCGATCTGCGCCAGCAGGCGCTGGCCGCCCTGACGAGCCTGATGCAAGAGCGGGGGCTGTAGGATGCTGTGGTCCGTCGCCAAGGTTCTGTTCTTTGTCCTGATCGTCGCCGTCCTCAGCCTTGGCGCGGCGATCCTTCTGGAAATGGGCGGCACCCTGCGGATCGCGCTGGCGGGATGGGAATTTACCCTGGGGCCGCTGCAAATGGTCATCGCCGGGATCGCGCTTTTGCTGGTGACCTGGGGCGTGCTGAAGGTGCTGGGACTGATCCTGGCCACGGTGCGGTTCATCAGCGGCGACGAAACCGCGATTTCGCGCTATTTCGACCGCAACCGGGAAAAGCGCGGCTATCAGGCGGTCAGCGACGGGATGATCGCGCTGGCGGCGGGCGAGGGGCGGCTGGCGCTGATCAAGGCGCAGCGGGCGCAAAAGTATCTGGATCAGCCGGAATTGACGACGCTGCTGGTGGCGCAGGCCGCCGAAGTGATCGGTGACGGGCAAAAGGCCAGCGAGGCCTATAAATCCTTGTTGGGCAACCCCGACACGCGGTTTGTCGGCATTCGCGGGTTGATGAAGCAAAAGCTGGCCGAGGGCGATACCTTTACCGCGCTTGCCTTGGCCGAAAAGGCCTTTGCGATGAAGCCGCGCCACGCCGAAACCCAGGATATCCTGCTGAAACTGCAGTCGGAATCGTCAGACTGGACCGGCGCGCGAG
>JANMJC010000446.1:0-10152 GCA_031371185.1 Paracoccaceae bacterium
GACAAGGCGATCGCCGTCCAGGTGGAAGGCTGGGAAATCCAACAAGACCTGCGCATCGTGGCACAGCGCTATGACGCGCGCGGTCAGGACCTGCGCCTGTCCTGGCACGGCGCGCCCTATCAGGTGCGCCTGAACCTGATCGGCGGGTTTCAGGCCGAGAATGTGGCGCTGGCGGCGGGCCTTTGCATTGCTGCGGGGGCCGCACCGCGCGATGTCTTTGCCGTGCTGCCGCACCTGACCGGGGTGCGCGGCCGCATGCAGCTGGCCGCCACGCGCAGCAACGGCGCTTCGGTTTTTGTCGATTACGCCCATACGCCGGACGCCATCGCCACCGCCCTTCGCGCGCTGCGCCCGCATGTGATGGGCCGCATCGTGATCGTCTTTGGTGCCGGCGGCGACCGCGACCGCACCAAGCGCCCGCTGATGGGTGCCGCTGCCCGCGACAACGCCGATGTTCTGTTTGTGACCGATGACAACCCCAGATCCGAAGAGCCCTCGGCCATTCGTGCAGAAATAGTGCAAGCTTGTCCCGAGGCGAACGAGGTCGGCGACCGCGCCGAGGCGATCCTGCGCGGGGTCGACGCCCTCTTGCCGGGTGATGCGCTGCTGATCGCGGGCAAGGGGCACGAAACCGGACAGGTGATCAAGGGTGACATCTATCCCTTTGACGACGTCGAACAGGCCTCGGTCGCCGTGGCCGCACTGGACGGGGTGATCTGATGGGCTTGTGGAATGCGGTTGACGCGATAGCGGCCACGGGGGGGAAAGGGCCATCGAACTGGTGCGCTTCGGGCGTGTCCATCGACACCCGCACGCTGGAACCGGGCGATCTTTTCGTGGCGCTGCATGATGTCCGCGATGGTCACGACTTTGTGGCGCAGGCGCTGGAAAAGGGGGCCGCCGCCGCCTTGGTGTCGCGCCTTCCCATGGGAGTGTCCCCCGATGCGCCGCTGCTGGTGGTGCCTGACGTACTGGCCGCCCTTGCCGATCTTGGCCGCGCCGCCCGCGCCCGCACCCGGGCCAGGGTGGTGGGGGTCACCGGTTCGGTCGGCAAGACCTCGACCAAGGACATGCTGCGGGTCGTTCTGGCGGGGCAGGGCCGGGTCCATGCCGCCGAGGCGAGCTACAACAATCACTGGGGCGTTCCCTTGACCCTCGCCCGCATGCCGCGCGGCGCCGATTTCGCGGTGATCGAGATCGGCATGAACCACCCCGGAGAGATCGGCCCCCTTGCCCGCATGGCCGATCTGGACGTGGCCCTGATCACCACCATCGCCGCCGCCCATCTGGAGGCCTTTGCCAACCTCGAAGGGATTGCCACCGAAAAGGCCGCCATTCTGGAAGGGCTGCGGCCCGGTGGCGTGGCGATCCTGCCGCTTGATATCGCGACCGCTGACATTCCCCTTGCCGCCGCCAGGGGCCTTGGGGCCCGCATCCTGACCTTCGGGACCCGCAAGGATGCCGACTTTCGCCTTCTTGACGCCCGGGTGATGGACAATACCACCATCGTCCATGCCGCGAACGCGGACCATCCCCTGCTGATCAAGATCGCAACCGCCGGCCGCCATTTCGCGATGAACGGGCTTGCGGTTCTGGCCGCTGCCCAGGCGCTTGGCCTTGATCCCGCCATCGCCGTCACCGATCTGGGCCGTTGGGGTCCGCCGCCCGGACGCGGCGTGCGCGAAGCGATTCTTCTGGATCCGGTCGAAGAGACCCGCTTTGACCTGATCGACGACGCCTTCAACGCCAACCCCGCGTCGCTTGCCGCCGCCCTTGACGTGCTGATCGCCGCCCAGGTGCAAGAAGGGGTCGGGCGCCTTGCCCGGGGTCGGCGCATCGCCATTCTGGGCGACATGCTGGAACTGGGTCCGACCGAGACCCGGTTGCACCGCGACGTCGCCAATCATCCCGGGCTGGCCGCCGTGACGGTGATCCACTGTGTCGGAGCGCGCATGCGCGCGCTTTACGACGCCCTGCCGCCACGCCAGCGCGGGCTTTGGGTGCAAACCGCACCCGAGCTTGCGGCCTGCGCCCGCAGCCTGATAGACGCGGGCGACGTCGTGCTGGTCAAAGGCTCCAAGGGATCAAAAGTCAGCCTGGTGGCCGAGGCCTTGAAGAAACTGGGCCGGGGACAACCGGCTGTCGCGGAAGGGAAGAGCTGAATGCTGTACTGGCTTACCGAATTTTCGGACGGTGGAGACATCTTCAACCTTTTCCGCTACATCACCTTTCGCGCCGGCATGGCCTTTGTCACCGCGCTGATCTTCGGCTTTCTGTTCGGGCGTCCGCTGATCGACCTTCTGCGCCGCAAGCAGGGCAGGGGCCAGCCGATCCGTGATGACGGCCCGCAAAGCCATCTGGCCAAGGCCGGCACCCCCACGATGGGGGGATTGCTGATTCTGTCGGCCCTGACGGTGTCCACGCTGATGTGGGCGCGTCTGGACAATGCCTATGTCTGGATCGTGGTGCTGGTGACGCTGGCCTTTGGCCTGCTTGGCTTTGCCGACGACTATGCCAAGGTGACCAAGCAGACAACCAACGGGGTTTCGGGCCGCCTGCGCATGCTGGCGGGTCTGGCGATTGCCGCCATGGCCACCTATGCCGCCGCCCGCTTTCACCCCGATGCGCTGACCAATCAGCTAGCGCTGCCGTTCTTCAAGGATGTGCTGATCAACCTGTCGTATTTCTTCATCCCCTTCGGCATGGTCGTCATCGTCGGCGCCGCCAATGCCGTCAACTTCACCGACGGGCTGGACGGGCTTGCCATCATGCCCGTGATGATCGCCGGGGCCACGCTTGGCGTGATTTCCTACGTCGTCGGCAACTTCAACTTCGCCGAGTACCTCGGCGTCCATTTCGTTCCCGGCACGGGCGAGCTTCTGGTCTTTGCCGCTGCCCTGTTCGGCGGGGGCCTGGGGTTCTTGTGGTACAACGCCCCGCCCGCCGCCGTTTTCATGGGCGATACCGGGTCCCTGGCCCTGGGCGGCGCGCTTGGCGCGATTGCGGTCTGCACCAAGCACGAGATCGTTCTGGCCATCGTCGGGGGGCTGTTCGTGGTTGAAACCCTGTCGGTGATCATTCAGGTCCTGTACTTCAAACGCACCGGCAAGCGGGTGTTCCTGATGGCCCCGATCCACCACCATTTCGAGAAAAAGGGCTGGTCCGAGCCCCAGATCGTCATCCGTTTCTGGATCATCTCGCTGATCCTGGCGATGATCGGTCTGGCGACGCTGAAGGTGCGGTGATTGGGCCAGGCGGGCGCAAAGCCGCTGCACCCGACGGCACTGGTCACAGGCGGCACTCGTGGCATTGGCCGGGCACTTGCCGCTGGCCTCAAGGCGCGCGGCTGCGCCGTGACCCTCGCCGCCCGCGATGAAGAGCAGGGCCGCCGTGCCGCCTCCGAGCTTGGCGTCGCCTTTACGCGCATCGACCTGACCGATGCCGACACCTCGTTTGCGGCCATGACCGCAACCGGCGGGTTCGACATTCTGGTCAACAATGCCGGCGTCCTGACCGATGTCTCGTTGCTGTCGCCCCGGTCCGATTTCGATCTGGCGCTGGAGGTGATGGTTTCGGGTCCGCTTGACCTGATCCGCCTGAACCAGCCCCATTGGCGGCAAACCGGCTGGGGCCGCATCGTCAATGTGTCGTCTGGGTGGGGGGCCCACGCCGAGGGGATGGGCGGTCCGGGGGCTTATGGCGTGGCCAAGGCCAGCCTGAACGCGCTGACCCGCGCTTTGGTGCGCGATCTGCCCCCGGGGGTCAAGATCAACGCCTGTTGCCCGGGATGGGTTGCGACCCGGATGGGCGGGGCAAGCGCGCCCCTGTCGCCCGAAGAGGGCGCGGACACGCCCGTTTGGCTGGCGCTCTTGCCCGACGACGGTCCGACCGGCGGATTTTTCCGCGAACGCCTGCCGATCGGCTGGTAGGGGCAAGGCAGTTTCCGTCGTGACCTGTTCAAAGGTCAGCCGGTCCGCGTCTGACCTCTGACCCCCGGGAGTTTCCCTGCCGTCCTGAACCGCTTTACAGGCCCAGGAGCCTGATCGAGATGTCCCACAGGTCGCGCCCGGCCTGCGGCGTGGCGCGCCGGTTCACCCGACCGGGGCGGCGTTTGTCGTAATGTCCGCCCGACTGCCAATCGCGGCCCGGCTGCGAGGTGGCCAGCCAGATCAACGTATCAGCCCCTTGCGCGGCGGTTTTCATGAACAGCCCCGCGAGGGGTCTGGAATAGAACAGGCGCATGAACAGCGTGCCGTCGCGGCCCAGATCGGTGGCCACGACTCCGGGGTGAAAGGCCGCCACCGGCAGGTTCGGCGCGCGCCGCGCCAGTTCCTGCACATGCAGAATGTTCATCAGCTTGCTGTCGCCGTACATGCCAAGCGCGGAATAGCCCGGCGCGGCGCCGATGGGTCTGGTCAGATCCAGCCGCGACATCAGATTGGCCCCCGAGGCGGTGTTGATCACCCGGCCTCCGCTTGCCTCGATCCGGGGACGCAACAGTTCGGTCAACAGGAAGCCCGCCAGATGGTTGACCTGAAAGACCATTTCATGGCCGTCCTTGGTGACGCGGTGCTGGTCCTGTGCGCCGCCGGCATTGTTGGCCAGAACGTCGATGTGGGGGTGTCGGTCCAGAATCAGGGCGGCAAAGGCGCGGATCTGGTCCAGATCGGCGTAGTCGACCAGATGCCCCTCGGCCCCGATCCGGGCGGCAAGCGTCAGCGTGGCGGGCGAGCGGCCGGTCAGCACCACCTTCGCCCCCCGTTCGGCAAGGTTGCGCGCGGCCGCCGCACCGATCCCGGCGGATCCCCCGGTGATGATCACGACTTTGCCCTGCATCTGGTCGATCACGATTTTCTTCCTTTGCCTTTCGCGACAGGTGGGGCAGAGGCGGGCCCGGGTCAAGGGTGCCGGTGCCACGTCTTGTTTGCGCCCCCTTTCCCTGACGCGCGAATTTCCCTATCTCCGGGGGGCCGGGAAGCAACCCGGCGCAAGCCACGAGGCCCCCCCATGATCCCCGTCACCGGCTATTCCGGCCTGAAGGTTGCCGTCCTTGGCCTTGGCCGCTCTGGCCTGTCCACCGCGCGCGCCCTGATCGCAGGCGGGGCCGTGCCCCTGCTGTGGGACGACAGCCCCGAAGCCCGCCAGAAGGCCGAGGCCGAGGGGTTTGCCCTGACCGACCTGAGCCGCGCCACAGCGCTGGACGGTGTGGCCCTGCTGGTCACCTCGCCCGGCATCCCCCACCTTTACCCCGCCCCGCACAAGGTGATCGCCCGCGCGTTGGAGGCGGGCATTGCGGTGGACAATGACATCGGCCTGTTCTTCCGGTCCTTCGCCACCCCGGATTGGGACGATTTCGACATCACGCCCAAGGTCGTGGCGATCACCGGATCGAACGGCAAATCCACCACCACGGCGCTGATCCACCACATCCTTGACGTCGCGGGCCGCCCCAGCCAGATGGCCGGCAACATCGGGCGCGGCGTGCTGGATATCGACCCCGCGCAGGACGGCGAGGTTGTGGTGCTGGAGCTGTCGTCGTACCAGACCGACCTTGCCCGCCACCTGACCCCCGATGTCGCGGTCTTCACCAACCTGTCGCCCGATCATCTGGACCGCCACCACGGCATGGGCGGCTATTTCGCTGCAAAGCGCCGCCTGTTTGCCGAAGGTGGGCCCGACCGCGCCGTGATCGGGGTGGACGAGGTGGAAGGCACCTATCTGGCCAACCAGATGGGCGAGGGGCCGCAGGATGACCGGGTGATCCGCATCTCTTCAGGCCAGAAGCTGGACCAGTTCGGCTGGTCGGTCTTTGCCCGCAAGGGGTTTCTGGCGGAATGGCGCAAGGGGCGGCAGATGGCTTCGATCGACCTGCGCGAGATGCCGGGCCTGCCCGGCGCGCACAACCACCAGAACGCCTGCGCGGCCTATGCGGCGACCCGCGCTCTGGGGATCGCGCCCAAGATGATCGAGGGGGCGCTGCACTCGTTTGCCGGGCTGCCCCATCGCAGCCAACTGGTGGGCGAACGCGCCGGGGTCCGGTTCGTCAACGACAGCAAGGCCACCAATGGGGACGCGGCGGCCAAGGCGTTGCAGGCCTTTGCAAAAATCCGCTGGATCGCGGGGGGCATGGGCAAAGAAGGCGGGATCACCTCGTTGCAACCCTATCTCGGATCGGTGGTCAAGGCCTATCTGATCGGCCATTCGGCGCGGGATTTCGCGCTGCAGATCGGCGACACCCCGCATGAGATCTGCGAAACGATGGAGGTTGCCGTGGCCCGGGCGGCGGCCGAGGCTGTGGCGGGCGAAGTGGTCTTGCTGGCCCCGGCGGCGTCAAGTTTCGACCAGTATCCGAACTTTGAAAAGCGGGGCGAGGATTTCACGGACCGGGTCAAGGCGCTGATCGGGTAGGGGGGCGGCGCTGGTCGTCTTTCGCACTCAGAACGTGCCCGATGCTGTTGGAAGCATCAGGCAAGCTCTGGCTCTTTGATTTTCGCCCGTTCTTCGACAAAACCGGATTCCACTTTTGTCGGACAGGCTCTGGCTCTTTGATATACGCCTGTCTTTCGACAAAACCGGATTCCACTTTTGTCGGACAGGCTCTGGCATCAGAATTGTTTCTGTGGACTCACCTTGGCCGAGGCCATCGCCGAGGCTACGCACCGCCCAATCCGCAATCCCGCCGGGGCGCTGGCCTGCGTCGGGATTGCCGCACCGGTCAAGCGGCCAGCAGGGTCGCTGCGGGCGGAGAAAAGCAGGGCTTTTCCTTGACCGCCCGATCTGGCCGTGTCGCCCTCTTGTGAATTTCACGGTTGGCTATCGCTCCTTCAGCAGGTTCGCCACACCGATGGCGGGGACAGAAGGCCCCCCGTTTGCCTTCCCGGTCCCCCCCAACTCAGCCCGCCTCGAACAGCAGCCTTGTGCGAAAGGACATCATCCAGTCGGCCCGCTCAACTGCCATGGCCCGGCCCGTCGCGGTTTGCATGGTGGCGGGCAGCAGCAGCAGCTTGGTCTCGAAATGATCCAGCGCGAAGGCGCGGTCATCCAAAGGTCGGTGCAGGGCCATGGGATCGGACTGATCGAACAGCGCCCCCCCCATCTGGCCGGTGACGGCAAAGCAGCGCGCGATGCCGATGGCGCCAAGGGCCTCCAGCCGGTCGGCGTCTTGCAGGATCATCGCTTCAAGTGTCAGCGGTGTGATGCCGGCCGAAAAGCTGTGGGCCTCGATGGCATGGGCCACGGCCGCCAGCGCCGCCTCGGCCATGCCATCGGCGCGCAGCAGGGGCAGGACGGCGGCCGCCGACAGCCGCGAGGCATCGGCCCGGTTCGTGGCGGATTTGGGCAGGTTCACATAGTCATGGAAGTAGGCGGCGGCCAGAAGCACCGCCAGATCGCCGCCCTCGGCCTGCGCGATGCGGCGGGCATTGGCCCAGACCCGCGCCAGATGACCCAGATCATGCGCGCCGTCCAAGGGGGATTTCGCCCATTCCCGCGCCACTAGGACGCGGTAGCGGGCTTCAGTGGCGGCAAGATCGGCGGCGGAAGGGGTCACAGATCCTCCAGCGCGGTGGAAATCAGGCCCAATTCCTTGGCGGCGGCCAACGACAGAACCGGGCTGTCCAGACCGCGTTCGGCCTGAAAGCGGCGCACGGCCTCGGCGGTGGCGGCATCTTGCACGCCGGTCAGCGGCATCAGGAAATAACCCCGCGCCTTCAGCGCCCGTTGCAGGGTGGCGACGAAATCGGCGGTCTCGATCTCGGGGCAGGGGGCGCGGAACCAGATCTCGGTGCGCTCGTGCACCATCCTCTGGCGAACCGTGGTGCGGAAGGCCGCCGGTTTCGTGAGGGCGCCGGTCTCGTCGCGCTGCTCTGGCGTCACGATCTCTTGCTCGGTCACGGTTTCGATCACCGCCGGAGAGATGTCCGAGGCCCAGCATTCGCCGGGCTTGGCCGGGGGTTCCGATCCCGGCAGACCTTCAATGGCCTCGCCCGACAGGTCGGCCCGTTCCGGCGGCTTGGTGCCGGACGCCGCACATGCGGTCAGGGCAAGCCCGACGACAAGGAAAGGAACCGCAATCTGCATCAAATGCCCGATCTTTTCGGGGTCTCTGCCCCGTTCAGCCCCGCGCACCCTAAAGCAAAGCGGGTGCTTCGCAAAGCCTAGAACGAGATGCCCAAGGCCAGCCCGGTGCCGTCGCGGGTCACCAGCGGGGCCGCGCTGAGGTGACCTGCCCGGTAGGCATCCGAATTGCGCAGCACGACCTGCCCGATCCCCAGCCCCAGAACCGACCCCGCCACCATGTCCGACACCCAATGGTGGTGGCCGCGGATGTTGGACACCGCCAGCAGCCCCGCTGCACTGTAAGGCACCCAACTGTCGCCGTAGACCCCGGAATAGACCCGCGCGACGGCGAAATACTGGGTGAAATGATAGGACGGCATCGACGTGCCATAGCCGTCGGGCGTCAGCGAAATGCCGTGGTGATGGCCGAAATCAAAGGGATCATCGGTATAGGTCCCGTCGCTGCAGCCCGGCACATCCAGATCCGGGCAGGGCCGTTTGCGGCCGAAGGCGGTTTTCAGAACCAGTTGCGAGGTGACAAAGGAATAGGCCAGCGCCTTGGACGACAGAACCGCCGCGCGCTTTGACCGTTCGTCGCCGGTCAGCGTGCCATAGGCAAAAGATCCCGCGATGCCCGACAGCATCCAGATGTCTTCAGAGGCAAGGCCAAGCCCGGTCAGTTTGTCTTCCCAAGGCAGATGCGGCAGGGAAAAGCCGGTAAAGGCCTTTTCCACCGTGTTCTGGTAGGTGCGGGTCAGGGGTTTGTCGAACAGGATCAGAACCCCGATCCCGCCCAGCACGGTCGCGGTGCGGCGCGGGTTTTCAAACGGCAGGCGGGCGATGCCCTTGAGGTCGTCGTCCACAGTGGCGATGGTTTCGTGCCAAAGGCTGGTCCGGGCGGTCAGTGGCAGGGCGTCTTGCGCCCGCGCGGGCCCCGTCGGGGCGCAAAGCAGCAGGGCGGCGAGGGCAAGGCAAAGTCGCATGGGGTCGCCACCTTGACGGGGATTCGGGCGTCAGACTACGGCTTGTCGGAGGTTGATGGAAGCATCAGCCCGCCGTGGCCCCTTCATTTGCGCCTGTCGTTTGACACAATCCTGATCCGCTTTTGCCGGGCAGGCGTCAGGGCTGGTCCCCGGCGCGGGCCAGTTCGGGGCGGAAATCAGGCAGCAGAAGGCGGTCCAGCAGCGGCGAAAGGTCTTCGATCTGTTCGGCCACGATATGGACCACGCCGGACTGGCGCTGCAACCGGCCGGTGACACGCAGCAGGCGCCCCGCGATCACCGCGCGGCGAAACCGCTCGTAGATCTTGGCCCAGATCACGACATTGGCAACGCCGGTTTCATCTTCAAGTGTGACAAAGATCACGCCCTTGGCGGTGCCGGGGCGCTGGCGCACCAGAACCAGCCCGGCCACGGTCACCCGCGCGCCTTCGGGCGGCTCGTTCAGCCGCCCGGCAGGCAAGGCAGAGGGCGGGCGCGGCCACTGGGCCTGACGGCCAAAGGGGGTGGGGGTAAGGATCGTCATGGAACGAACATAGAACATTCGCCCGCGAACGCAAGGATTTGCCCCACTGGAAAAGCCCGAAGATATGGCCTATGTGACGCTTCAGCATTTCAGGACAGCAGGGCGGAAGATGGCCAAGATCACCTATGTGGAACATTCGGGCAAGGAACATGTGGTCGAGGTCGCGAATGGCCTGACCGTGATGGAAGGCGCGCGCGACAACGGCATTCCGGGCATCGAGGCCGATTGCGGCGGCGCCTGCGCCTGTTCGACCTGCCATGTCTACGTTGATCCGGCCTGGGTGGAAAAACTGCCCAAGAAGGACGCCATGGAAGAGGACATGCTGGATTTCGCCTGGAACCCCGACCCGGTCCGCTCACGCCTGACCTGCCAGATCAAGGTTTCCGCAACTCTGGACGGGCTGCGCGTGCAGATGCCGCAAAAGCAGATCTAGGGCGGAACGACGATGCGCCTGCCGCTTGTCGTCCAGGCCCAGACCGGGAACGCACTTGTCTCCAACCATTTGACCGAGGCCATTGCCGAGGTCACGTGAATCGCCGTCCGCAGTCCCGCCGGGGCACCATAGGCCCC